>JWKX01000017.1 GCA_000806155.1 archaeon GW2011_AR18 | reverse complement strand
AGTAAAATGGCAGATATCGTTGAAAGATTCAATAAGGTTATGAACAATCCTTTGAACATTAGGAATATTTGTACTAGTGCTCATATACATCATGGAAAATGTATTAGTAAGGATTCTAGAGTTATTTTAGAAAATGGTAAAATATTGACTGCTGAAGAGTTTTTTGATTATTCTAAAAAGAATGGCAGTTTATTTGAGGATAAGCAAAATGAGCATACAATCTATGATGTTTCTAAGCTAGGATTGAAGGTTTTTTCAGTAAATAAAGACAAGGCACTTATTGAAGTTAAACCTGTTTCTTTGGTCTGGAAGTTAGTAGGAGGTACTACAATTAAATTAAAATTAAGAAATGGTACTAGTATTTCAACAACTCCAGAACACAAATATGTAGTTTATAGAAACTCAGAAATCGTCAAAGTTGAGGCTAAAGATCTTGTTTTAGGTGATAGGATAGTTTGTCCTGCTAAAATTAATGTAAAGCCTGATATGAATATGAAAAAGGAGATTCTTGAATTATTATCTAATAAGAATTTCTATGTTAATCTAAAAAATACTTTCCATAAAGAAATAAAGAAAGAAATTTTAGAGTATGGACTTAATAATATAGTTAAAGAGATAAATTCAACTATTAAATCTAAGTCCTTCTATCATGGTTTATGGAACAATAGAATTTTACTTAAGGATTTGTTATTAATATCTAAGATATTTAGTTTAGATTCAGATGTTATTTATTCTAATATTGACAGAATTTATTATAGGACAGGTAAGCAGAGAGGGCAAAATTCTCTAAAAGTTAAATTACCTTATAATTTCTTAGATTTCTTTTACTTAGCAGGTTTGCTTACTGGTGATGGGAGCAATAAGAAATTTATAGTCGGCAAAAAAGATTTGGGTGAAGTATTTTATAATATCTGTAAAGATCTTGATATTAACTGTAAATTAGCTGAATATGATAGAACTCCTGAATTAATTACTAACATGACACTTGTTGAAATATTAAATTCCTTATTTGATTATCCTAAAGTTAGAAAAAGTCATAATGTTAGAATATCAGACTTCTTAATGAGATCTAATGATGTTTATGTTAGTGAATTCTTAAAAGGTTATTTTGATACTGATGGTACAGTTGAAGGTTCAAGAAGTGCTATTTCAATAAATTCAGCTAGTCCTAGAATGATTGATGATATGCAATTAATATTATTAAGATTCGGTTGTTCTGCTATTAAAAATAATGATACTTTATACTTAAGTGGTATCTCAGCTAAAAATTTTGTTGAAAATATTGGTTTTGGTCTTGAATATAAAAGAATTAAATCAGTTGAACTAGCTAAAAATATTTCAGGCAGCAGAGTTTGTGATAATATAGGTTTATCTCTAGTCTCTAATGGTAATACTCTTCAAGCTCAAAAAATTTTAAATAATAATTTTGAGTTATCTTTTATTGAAGTTTCAAGCTTGGAGATATCTCATGAGGATGTTGTTTATGATCTAACAGTTGAAGATAATAATAATTTGATAAGGGTATGGCTACTTGGGGTCACGCTGATGAGCAAGAACGTTTAATGACTGTAGATGCAGCTAATGTTTCTATGATTCACACTTTTAATAATGAAGAATATTTGATTAATTTGATTGATACTCCTGGTCACGTTGACTTTGGTGGTAATGTTACAAGAGCTATGAGAGCTATTGATGGTACTGTAGTTTTAGTTTGTGCTTCTGAAGGTATCATGCCACAGACTGAGACAGTTTTGAAACAAGCTTTAAGAGAGAGAGTTAAGCCTGTTTTATTCATTAACAAAGTTGATCGTTTAATAAAAGAGATGCAGTTCACTCCTGAACAGATGCAGAAACGTTTCGTTGAGATTATTCTTGAATTTAATCAATTAGTTGAGCAGATTGCAGAAAATGAATTTAAAGAAAAATGGAAAGTTAGCATTCAGGATGGTAGTGTTGCTTTCGGTAGTGCTCGTGATAACTGGGCTTTATCTTTATCTTTCATGAAAAAAAAGAATGTTAATTTTAAAGATATTTTAAAAATTTATGATGAATCTATTCCTAAGGATGAGAGAGATAAATGGGTTTGGCAGAATGCTCCTTTATCAGAAGTTATTTTAGATATGGTTATTAAGCATCACCCTAATCCTTCTGAAGCTCAGATATATAGAATTCCTAGAGTTTGGAGAGGAGATCCAGAATCTGAATTAGGTAAAGATTTGTTGACTTGTAATAAGGATGGTAAAGTTGCTTTCTGTATTACTAGAGTTATGGTTGATCCTAAATTTGGTAGGCAGATGGCTGCTGGTAGATTATTCTCAGGAAGGATTAAAACAGGTATGCAGGTTTACTTGAATCTAGCTAAAAAATATGAACGTGTTCAGCAGGTTTTATTATATAATGGTGTTAAGACTCAGCAGATGGAAGAGGTTGTTGCTGGTAATGTTTTAGCTTTAGTTGGTATTTCAGGTGAAGCTGGTGAGACAGTTACTCTTGAGCCTGAACATCCTTTTGAAGAACTTAAACATATTTTCGAACCAGTTGTTACTAAAGCTATTGAACCTGAAAAAGCTCAGGATTTAGCTAAGGTTGTTGAGATTTTGAAGACTGTTGCTAAGGAAGATCCCTCTATTAAGATTAAGATTAATGACGAGACAGGTGAATGTTTGATGAGTGGTATGGGAGAACTTCATTTAGAAATCGTTGAGAATAGGATTATCACAGAAAAGGGTGTTAAGATTAAATCTTCTCAGCCTATTGTTGTTTACAGAGAGACTATTAATAAATTATCTCAGGAAGCTGAAGGTAAATCTCCTAATAAACATAACAAGTTCTATATGACTGTTGAACCTCTTACTGAAGGAGTATTTCAGGCTATTAGGAATGGTGATATCTCTGAAGGTCGTGTTAAGAAGAGAGATGAGGCTTTATGGAATAAGTTAGTTGAATTAGGCTGGGATATGAAAGTTGCTCGTAGTGTTAAAGAAGTTTACAAAGGCAACATGGTAATTGATGATACTAAAGGTATTGTTCATATTGGTGAAGTTTTTGATCTTGTTATGGATGGTATTGATCAGGTTTTAGAAGCTGGTCCTCTAGCTCGTGAACCCTGTGTTAAAATGCTTATCAGGGTTAAGGATATGAAGCTTCATGAGGATTCTATTCACAGAGGTCCTGCTCAGGTTCTTCCTGCTATTAGAGAGGCTATTAGGACTGCTATGTCTGATGGTGGAGCAGTTTTATACGAGCCTTTGCAGGTCTTGCAGATTGAATCAGTTGTTGATCATATGGGTAGTATCTCTAAATTAGTTGCTAGTAAACGTGGACAGTTATTAGATATGCAGCAAGAGGGTAATTATATTACTATTAAAGCTAAGATGCCGGTTGGTGAGATGATTGGTTTAAGTGCAGATTTAAGAAGTGCTACTGAAGGTCGTGGTACTTTCTATGTTGTTGAACAGTCTTTTGAAAAACTACCTTTCGAATTACAATCTAAGATTATACAACAGATCAGACAAAGAAAAGGTTTGAGCGAGAACGCTTAATAGTATACTTTTATTAAATAAATAACTTATTCCAATCATAAAAATTTCTTTCTATAATATGTTTTTTTGATATATTATAAGATTTTATGAATTGAGAGTTTGCCATTAATTCTAATGATTCGGATGATAATAGATTTTTCATAATAATAACATTATATTCAAAGTTTATATATTTTATGAAAGAATTTCAATTTTTCCGTAAGATTTTCAATAAGTTCTAGATAAGACATTTAAAGTTTAAAAATAATATATATATTAAAAGCTAATCTTTATAGAAAAGTTTTATATAGTTTAATTGTTTAACAGTTTAACAGTAAAACTTAATGGAGGTTAGTTAAAATGGAGTCAGATTATGTAAAAATGAGCCCAAAAGGACAATTAGTAGTACCACAAGATATTAGACAATCAGAAAATTTCGAGCCTGGCGATAAATTCATGGCAATTTCAGTTAAAGATGGAGTATTGTTTAAAAAAATTGAAATGCCTAATATAAAAATAGAATTTGAAAAATTGTCAAAAGATATTGAAAAAAAATTCAAAAGAAATAAGATTAATAAAAAGGACATAGAAGAGGCTATTAAATGGGCAAGGAAATAATTTATTCTCTGTAATTATGATCAAATACAATTTTTTCTAGATACAATTCTTTTAATTTTTCTGAATAAGAGAATATTATTCTTAGTTTCCCTATTCTTATTCTACAGCTTCCTTTTAAATCATAACTTAAATGTTTATATCTTGTAGGATCTATCGCTACTTCTTCAAGTTTATTTTTCAACCTTTTCTTTACACTATTATCTAACTTAGAAAAGTCTTTAGAGAATTCTTTTGTAGGTAATATTTTATAAGTCATCCCATTCATCAAAATCCCTTTTTTTTATTTGTTCCTTTGATTTGTTATAAGATTTCATAAACTCAGAATTTGTCATAAGAGCTATAGATTCCACTATTGAATCAAACTCTTCCTTAACTCTTAACAAATCAGTTATTGCTTCTTTGTTTATTGTAATTGTTTCCATAGATTATAATTGTTTTAGAAGTTTATATATCTTATGTCTATATTTTTAGAATAATTAAAGAAATATTTAAAAAAATAATATAATTTCAGACACGGCGGCCACGACGACCATAGGCTTTTCTGCATGTATCAGTTGGGAATGTTGTTACATCTTCTATTATTCCTATTCTGAATCCGCTTCTTGATAATGATCTTACTGCTGCATTTGCTCCAGGTCCTGTATTGCTTGGTCCGTTATGTCCGCCTGGTGCTCTTACTTTTATGTGTAATGCATTTATTCCTTTTTCTTTTGCCTGTTCTGCTGCTATCTTTACTGCATTCATTGCTGCTGTTGGTGAAGATTCCATTCTGTGTGATTTTACTACCATTCCACCAGATGCTCTTCCTAGTGTTTCACTTCCAGTAATATCTGTTATATGTATGATTGTATTATTATAACTTGAGTATATGTGTGCTATTCCCCATCTTAATTTATCGTTATTCATTGCCATTATGCTTTTACTGTCTCCACTCCGCCTACTTCTTTCTCTATTTTTTCTAACTCAGCTTCAGTAATTTCTCCTTTTCCTAATTCTTCTTCTTTTTTCTTTGTTTTTGCTGTTTCTTCAGCTTTGTCTTTTCTTCTTTTCTCTTTTGATCTTTCTGGATGTTCTATATTTGCGAATGTTGATAATGGATTAAAAGCTATATTCATCTCTTCCTCTCTGCTTACTATATATGATGGTACTGTCATTTTTTTCCCCTCTACTAATATATGCCCATGTACTATTAATTGTCTTGCCTGTCCTACTGTTAGTGTTAATCCTCTCTTGAATGCTATTGTCTGTAATCTTCTGTTTAGTAAGTTTGTTGTCTCTAGTCCTAATACATCCTCTAATGTTGCTCCCTGTTCTACTAGTCCTAGTTTGTATAATCTGTCAAGTAATTGCTTCTGTTCTAGTTCTCCCTGTCCTAGCCCTCTTATTCTGATTAATTTTTTCGCTTGTGCATTTACTCTTCTTATTTCAGAATTTGCTTTCCATATCTCTTTTTTATTTTTTAATCCGTATGTTGTTTGTAATTTATTCTCTGACTCTATTCTTGCTCTTCTCCATGGATGTGTTGGACCGCTGTACTTTTTTCTTCTTTTTCTTGGATCTCCCATTTTTACTTCTTGCCTTTGCCTCCCTTATCTGCTGTGGGTTTAGCTGGCGATTTTGCTGCTCCTGCTACTTTTTGTTTCTGTACTCCAACTGATCTTCCATGTCTGAAGTGGCTTCTTGTTCTCTGTCCTCTTGTTGGCTGTCCTATTGCATGCCTCATTCCCCTATATGATCTTATTCTCTTTAATCTTTTTACATCTGATTCTTTTGCGAATTTTAAATCTCCACCTATTAAATGTTGGTCATTTCCTGTTTCTAGATCTTTTCTTCTGTTGATCATCCATTTTGGTATTTGTATCTCTCTTACAGAAGCTTCTACTCTTTTTACTTCTTCATCTGTTAAAAGTCCAGCTTTCTTTGTCTTTGATATTTTTAATAAATTGCATATTGCATTTGATAATGAATAATTTACTCCATATATCTTTCTTAAAGCCATGTATAATTGTTTGTTTCCATCTAGATCTGTATTGAGAACTCTGATGAATGCTTTTAACTCTTGCTTTTGTTCTGTCATTTTTAGTTAAGAATTAGGGTCTTATTTATAAAGGTTTTTATTATCCTCTCACAAATAAGTAGTGTTTCTCATTCCCTTCTAGTTCTAATAATATTCTCTTCATTATTGTTTTCTCTGGGTCTGGTAATAGTTTTACTCTCTCTTTTATATCTTTAAAACTTTCAAATGGTTTCTTCTCTCTCTCTTCTAGTATGCTTAGCATATGTTTTTTTCCTATTCCTGGTAATAATTCTAATTGATGGACTCTTGTATTTATTGGTCCTATTTTATTGAAGAATTCTACAAATTTAGGTTCATTCTTTACTACTATTTCTTCTACTATATAATTTAGTTCTGATTTTGCTGTCTCTGTTAATCTGTTTACTCCTATTCTTCCTATTATGTGATGTATCTTATCTCTTTTTCCCTCTCCTATGTATACTTCTTCATGTGGTTGTAAAAAGAATTCTTTCTTTGGAACTAATTCTAATAATACTAGGCTTGTTTTTCCTATTGCTTGTGCTATTGGCGTTTTTTTATGTATAGGTCTTTTATCGAAGGGATACCCATGTGGTAGAAAATCCAATACTACTGCATGTTCTTCTTTCATTGCCATTTTCCCTTCTTATTATTCTATTAACCATTTACTATATCAACTATTTGTTTTAGTTCCTCTTGCTTTAAGTTTATCGCCTCTCCCGTAAATATTGTTTTTACCTGGTTTAAGTCTGCTGGCATTACATCTATTATCTTTTTTATATGTCTCTCTTTTAGTTTTTGTACTGCTTCTGATAATTTCTTTTCTAATTCTATTGCTTTGTCTTTGTCTACTGCTGCAAAGTCTTGTACATAACCTTCTACTTTCTGTGATCTGAAATTTAATTCTTTAAATTTTTCTTTATGTAAACTTAATGATTCTTTTACCTCTATTAATGATAAAGGTCTTTGCTCTACTATTTCTATGTCTGCCATTATAACCTCTTAAGATGTACTGGATGTACTATTACTGTTTTTTCCATTGTTACATCTGTAATCTTTACTTCATAGCAGTTTCCTCTTTTTCCTGTTACTTTTCCTGCTTTCCCATAGAATCTTGGATAATACATTCCTTTCTGTACTGCTGGTTCAGCTACTAGACATACATTATCTCCAGTTTTGAATTCTTGTAAATAATTATTCAGGCTGATCTTCCCTTTATCTCTTACATTCTTTGACATCTTATGTCTAGTCTTCCTTCTGTTTCCGCCAATTCTTTTCATATTTTTAGAATAATTATAAGTATATTTAAATGTATCGTCTAGATATTGAAGTACTTCTTTACCTCTTTTCTTAATCCTTCTACTAATGTTTTTATTGAACTTTTCACTTTATCCTGTCTCTCATCTGCAATATATTGATCATATACTGACCTGAAGAATTTTTTCCACATTGATCCTTTCCATTGATCATCATAATCTCTATTTAGTTCAGCATTTATTTTCAAATTTATATCTCCCTTGATTACTTTTTTTCCATCTAAGTAATTTTCTGTATAATTATTTATTTTGATATTGATTTTTATTATCCCTTTATTGTAATCATCTAGTTTTCTCTCAAACTGCCATTTCATTAATGTATTTTTTGTATCCTCTTTTGTTTTTGTATCATATGATTTTTCATCCAGGTCATAATTATGCCTATCAAAGTATTTTTTTATTATATCTAAGAATTCCTTTAAATCAAATACTCCGCTATAGTTCATCTCTAGATCTTTTACTACTTTTTCTGTTTGCACCATATATTTTTCCTCTTTTTTCTTATTATATCATTTTCTATTTTTAAAACTTGAATAAATTAAAGTAATTTTTCGTCTCTTCTATCAATTTGTTAGTATCTTGGTATAAATCTATTTTCATCTCCTCTATCTTGTCTGGTATTATATATTTTTCATATATCTTGAACATTAATCCATTCTCATTCTTCCATGTTGCTTTGAAGTTTCTTGTCAATGTTGCATTGAATTTTATTTCTGCTCTTCCATTGTCTAATTTTATTTTCTTTCCCTTGTATTCTGCCTCTCCCTCTTTTAATCCGTCAAATGTGAATTGTATTTCTATAGTGAATTTGAAATAGTCATCTTTTGTTTTTGTTGTTTCCCATACAAATTCTGCTAATTTGCCGTCAGGTTTTACTTTTTCCCAGTATTTTTTTTCATATGGTTTGCTGTATCCCTGTTGTGTTATCCAGACATATAGTTTTTTGTAGATTTCTTTATAATCAAAATTTCCTGAATATTTAATCTTTGTATTATCAAATATTGTATCCTCTTTTGGCATAATTGTTCTGTGTGAGCTTTATTAATAAAACTTTCCTTAAGAATACTCTTCTAATTCATCTTTTATATAACCATATATCTGGTTCCCTTCTATTATGCCAGGTATTATATACATAGTTTCAAATTTCCATTTCATCACTTTTCTATAAAGATTGTATAGGAACATATCAAATTTGCTTTTTCCCCATTTGTTCTTGTAGTCATATCTTATTGATGTTGTAAAGTCTACAACTCCATCTCCTATGAATTTGTTTTTTACCTTTTCTAATCTGTCAAAATTGAATTCTATTTTTATCTCTATCTTGCCGAATGGATCTATCTCTCTTTCCATGTAGAATTTGAATATTCTCTCCTCTCCGTATTTTTTTGATCCGCTGCTCTGCTCTTTCTCAAAGAATAGATATCCTAAATCTTCTGCCTTGTTTTTTATTCCTTTGAATATTTTCTCAAGTTCTATCTTTCCCTCTGTTATGTTTATGTTCCTTTTTATTATATCAAATGGTGGATTATGCATTACTCTTTTCCTTGTATTGTCATTAATAACTTTTTCTCTTTTCAATAAACTTTATATTTATCTTTCACTCTGGTTTTTCATGGATGGTGATATTGATTCTATGTCTTTGGTTGATTTGAAGAATGAGATTATTAAGTTGCGTGATGGTATTCGTGAACATCGTGATGAGAAAAGCCATGGTCGTTGTTGGCTTGATGATGCCAGACTTTACAAGTTGCTTCCTGAGAATATTAATGCTGATTTTAAACTCCCTAATAAAGATGAATTTCTTTTCAATTGCGAAAAATATTGGAAGGAACGTCAGCCTCAGTAATTAGATAATTATTTAAAGAAATCTCTATTAGTTTTTTTATGAAAGATTTACGTGAATTGAATTTGAGGCTTACTAAGCAAAGCTTGAAAGAAGGCATTACTAGAGACATTCTTATCATTCAGTCTATTCATACTATTGATGAATTGATCTCTATGATTAACAAGATGTTTGCTATTCTTAAGGAAAGGTATGGTTATTATGCTCCTAAATTATCAAGAACTGAAGACTTGAATTTTTTATTGAAATCTGTTTATTCTAAGACTAAGGAGGATATGGCCATTGCTATGACTGATTCTGATCTTAATTCTATTATAGAGATTGCTTCTGAGACTGAAAAATTGAATGCTTTGAGGATATCTCAGGAAAAATATTTAGAAAATTTGATGTCTGAGCAATGTCCTAATCTTTCCAGAGTTGCTGGTTTTTTGATTGGTGCTCGTCTTGTTGATCATGCTGGTTCTTTTAAGCATTTAGCAGAATTACCTTCTTCTACTATCCAGATTCTTGGTGCTGAGAAAGCTTTATTTAGACATTTAAAGACTGGTGCTAAAGCTCCTAAGTTTGGTGTTATTTTTGCTCATCAGGACATTTCCAAAGAAGTTGTTAATAAGGGTAAAGTTGCTCGTAAATTAGCTAGTGAGATCTCTAAAGCAGTTAAGATTGACTATTTTAGAAAATAATTATATACGAGTATATAGTAGCAACAATTAGAAACCTATTTAAGAATATAGGCTTATGTATTATAATACTATGATAGATTATCGCACATATTTAGAAACAGTAGTTTTAGACAGTCTAGCAGAGCAAGAAAAACTATCTCTTACTCAAGAAGAATTAGAATTCCATAAACATACACTTAATGAGGGCATTCTTAGAGCTTTATTTAAAGCAGGTAAGATAAATATTCCTCAAGAAGAATTAGATTCTATAGAAAAAAGTATTATAATAGAATCCAAAAGTGGCAGATTAAGAAATTCGCAAGATATAAAAAATTGTATAGAAAAAGCAACCTATAGTATAGATAATAATGCAATAAATCTTCAAGCTCAATATAATACTGAAAAGAAAGCGGACTTTAATGTTCTCGCAGGTTTAGACGGGAGTGGAAAATCTGTTCAAGAAGGAATTCTATTAAGTAGTGTATGGTATCATGATAATAAAGGGACACCTCAAAGAATAATAGGAATGAATGAAACATCTGGAGAGAGTAAATCAGACAACATAGAAAGAAAAAATTATGAAAAAGCTTATGATAGAAGAAATCCACGTGTCGTATTAAAAAGAAGAGCTCTAATATCATTAATGAGCATTGATAGTAACTATAAATTATTTGGAAAGGAAAAGTCCATAGTACAGGTTAGAAGTCTTATTTATGATTATTTGGTTAAATATCTAAGAGAAGATGCAGAGATGGATCCATCATTAAGGGGAAAAGAACAATTAAACAAATTAAAAAATCTTGAAGAACCAGCTGTATATCTAAGTGTTATTCATTGTATTCAAAGAGAGGGATTATCCAAGACTTATGTATTGCCTGATAATATTATAGAAATAAGAGTAAAACCTGAAGAAGCATATCGAAGAGCAGTAGCAAGAGCAGAAAGAACAGGCGAAGAATTGACTAAGTTTGAAAATTTAAATTATTTAAAAAGATCTGGAAAAAGCTATGAACTCCTAGGCAAAGTAGTAGCAAAATGGTTAAAAGTTGTTGATGGAAATATGAACCCAATCGAGATATCAGATAGAATAGTTGAAATAATGAATGAACACTCAAAAAGAACTTATTATGTAGATAAAGCAAAGAGAGAAGAATATTTAAGAAAACAAAAACTAATGTAAACATTTATAACTAATGTATTATAGGTATTTTTTATGAAACTTGAAACTTTAAAATTTGATAACGTTTTTAACATCCAAGATAAAAACAGAAGAATACTTGTCACTAAAAATTTATCTCCTGGTAAAGCTTTTTTCAAAGAAAGATTATTTAATGTTGATGATATTGAATATAGAGAATTTAATCCAACAAGATCTAAGTTAGCAGCTTCTATTGTTAAAAAAATATCTTTCATGCCTATTAAAAAAGATGAAAAAATTCTTTATCTTGGAGCCTCTCATGGTTATACTCCTTCTTTTGTCTCTGATATTATTGGAGATAATGGTTTAGTTTTCTGTTTAGATTTTGCTCCTCGTGTTGTTCGTGATTTATACATGATTTGTGAAGAGAGAAAAAATATGATTCCTATATTAGCTGATGCTAACAAACCAGAAACTTATAAAGATAGGATCTCAAATGTGAATATTATATTCCAGGATATTGCTCAAAAAATTCAAGTTGAAATTTTATTCAAGAATTTAATTTTTCTTAATCCAAAAGGTTATGTTGTTATTGCAATTAAATCAAGAAGCATTGATGTTACTCAAAATCCTCGAAAAATTTTCAGGGAAGTTGAGGAAAAACTTAGTTCTAGATTAAAGATTATTGATAAGAGAGAGCTTGATCCTTTTGAACGTGACCATATTCTTTTTGTCTGTCAGAAGAAGTAGATAGTAGAGTTTAGAAAAGTTTATTTACTAAAAAATTCATTTCTTAGTATGCAGAAACAAATAGAGCCAACTAAGTCAAAGAAATGTGATTACTGCGACGACTTTGCAGATTACAAAGTTAAGAAAGAAGGACTTTATGCCTATCTTTGTAACTACTGCTACAACAACTTTGATAAAGTTAAAAAATTAGAGTAACTCTAAAGAGAGTTTTTTCTAGGGTTTTTTATGCTCTAAAAGTTATAAAAGTATATAGCGAATATTTATAAGTTTTTTTCTCTATTCTTATAATATGGTAGTTCAAGCTTATATTTCAAGGCATGGTCAGAGTGTTCACAATGAAAACAACGTTGGGGACTTGATTATAGGTGGAAGAAATTTAGATACTCCTCTATCTAGAGTTGGAATAGAAAAAGTTGTTCTTCAGGGTTTATATTTTCAAAGAGAGAAGATAAAGTTTGATTTAATCCTAAGATCTCCTGCAAGGAGAACTATAGAACATTCAATAATTATAGCAGATATGACTAATTATTCTGGTCTGATCATTGATGATAGGGATTTTCTTGAAGTAGATAATGGTAGTGCTGAGGGAAAAATTAAAGTAGAGATTTTAGGTAGCAAACAAGATGAAAGATATATGGCTTACTATTTCGACCCTTATGTTAGACTTGCTGAAGATGCTGAGTCTTACGCTCAATGTGCTAGTAGAGGATATTCTAGTTTAGAAAGGCACGCTCGTGGAATATCCGATGGTGTTGTATATTTAGCAGGTCATCAGAAGAACGTTTGGGGTGCTATACAGCTAGCGCTAAAGCAAAAATTGTCTCCTGCCGAAGCTAGATTCATGGAGAATGCTGCTTTTTCTCGTCTTAAATTAACTCCTGATGGATGGAGCACAGAAAATGAGTTCAGATATTGTAGAGCAGAACTATTGCATCAGGACAATCCTCTAGAAAGACAGGATGTTAGAGAGATTGTTGAAAAATATAAAAATAGATTTAAAAATCTAATATATTCTAAGACAGAAATGGTTTTTGCTGAATCTTAAAAAATTATGTTGTTTTTGATAATTTTAGTAATACTTTTCCAAGATTGCCAACATGTGTATTCATCAAATTGAATTTTTCAATTACTTGAGAATATTCTTTTGGTAGCCTATTAGAGTGCGTATCACACTCTTCGAATAATTTTACCTTATTAACCATTACCTGCGATCCTAAATTTATATTTTTTGTAAAGTTTCCTTTCATTGCCATACTATAATGTTCCATTAGCTTGTTAAATGTTTTTGTTAATTGTTCATCTAAAGGAATTTTTTTAAAATATCTTGGAACTCTTTTTACTTGGTCAGCGAATTTTTCCAAGAATGATGCCATCTCCCAATAATAGAATACATCATCTAATGTTAATTTTAGTATGTTCCTATCTACTGGATTGAATGATAGTTTTGAAACTTTAAATATTAAGTTGCATAGT
>JWKX01000016.1 GCA_000806155.1 archaeon GW2011_AR18 | reverse complement strand
ATTGGATATAACTGATTTCACAATTAATAAGAAAAAATTATTATTCTACTCTCTCATAATAATCTCTTTATTGAGTGTTTCTGTTAATATTATTCACACTCCTAGATTTGTTGTTAATTCAGAACTTGATAAGGAATTCATTAGTTATGTTCCTGATATTGATAATAGGTTTATTCTTTTTGTTAATGGTTCTGATGGTATATTGCCTAAGGCTTTCTATTCTTATGCTGCTACCAAAAATGTTAATTCTATTTCTGGTTGGTATCCTCAGGAAAAACCTTATTCATACATTAAGAAGATGGATGATGCTTATACATCATTATATAAGAATGATTGTGATTCTTTCAAAGATAATTTAATATATTTTAATACTACAGAAGTTTTAGCCTCTAATTCTTATTGTGATGCTGTTAAAAACTGTGGTTTAGTTGAGAAGAAGAGATTGCCTAATAGCTGTTTTTATGTTTTAGAATAAAAGTTTCTCAAGAATTCTTTTTTCTCTTTTCTTAATCTCAATAATCCTTTTCCCATTGTTTTCACATCTTTTAATAAATTTACTTTGCTCTCTCTTCCATATACATTTACTACTTTTGCTGGTAATTCAGCTACTTTGTATCCAGCCCATATTGATTTCACTATTGTCTCTGTATCCCATGTCCATCCTTTGCTGTGCACGTATGGTAATATTTTTAATAAAGCCTCTCTCTTGAATGCCTTGAATCCACACTGGTAATCTTTTACACTTGTTCCTAGTAATAATCTTGCACATAGAAAATATGCTTTGCTGAATAATCTTCTTATTTTTGGATATTCTACCTCTGATTCTTTTAGATGTTTTGATCCTATTGCTATATCTACTTTTTTTTCTTCTATTGCATTTATCAGTTTAGGGAATAAATTAATATCAATAGCTAAGTCTGCATCTATATACACTAATATCTCTCCTTTACTAGTTTTAAATGCATTTGATAATACTGCTCCTCTTCCCTGATTTACTTCATTGCTATACAACCTTAGTTCTTTGTATTTTTTTATCTTTGCTAATACTATCTTTGATGTCTGGTCTTTGCTTCCATCATTTGCTATTATTATCTCGAATGTTCCTTTTTGTTTCCTGAAGAATTCTACTGTCTTGTCTATTGTATTTCCTATTACCCTCTCTTCATTGTATGCTGGTATTACTATTGAGTATTTTAGCATATTTTTCCAGGTTTGGTTATTCTTATAAATCTTATGGAGTCTTTATTATCTATGGTTAAATATAATTTCCAGAATGTTACTAATGATTATGATAGTTCAAGGTCTTCTGGTCTTCTAGGTTCTCAGGTTGTTAAGGAGCGTAAATTGGTTTTGGAATTTTTAGATCCTAAGAAAAAAGATATTATATTAGATGCTGGTTGTGGTACTGGTTATTATTCTTTATATTGTAAGGCTAGAGGTTCATCAGTTATTGGTATTGATACCTCGCAGGCTGCAATTTCTGTATATAACTCTAAAGGTCTGAATGGTTTTATTGGTGATATTGAGAATTTATCTTTTGATAAACAATTTAATAAAATATTATGTGCTGGTTCTCTTGAATTCACTAAAACTTCATATAAAGCTATTAGTTGTTTCTCTAGATCATTGAAGAAGAATGGTATTATTGTTTTAGTATATCCTAGGAATAACTTTTTTGGTATTTTATACAAGTTATATCATTTATCTGGATTATATTTTATTCCTTATGGTAAACTTAAGTTAAGTAAACCTGTTAATATTCATTTGTTCAGTAAAAATAGTATTCATTCAATACTTGAAAATAATGGTTTTAAAATAATTAAAGATGTAAAGGCTAATGTCTTGACTAATGTTCTTGTTGCTGTGAAAATTTCTTAAATTTTTGCAAATCCTTCAGTTTTTCTGATGTTAAATATTAAAAGGCTGTATTCCTAAATATTCTATGAAAATAGATTTTGATTATTATATATTTATTGACTATTCAGAAAATTTATTAGGATACTTTATTATAGAAAAAGAAAAAATAAATGATATTTCACAAAAGATTTCCAGGTTTTCTCATTTTAGGGAATTAAAGAATAAATCAGCTTATTTACATTCAATAAATAAAATAATAGAAAATAATAATCTAAAGGGTTATTTTTTAAAATTAAAAATTAGGTCTTTAAGAGAAACTCCAGAGATTTATGCTGATCTACTTGAATTTATAAAAAACAAGAATACATATTTAATATTTATTTCTATAGATGATAAACAATATTCAAATTTTGAAAGATTAATTAAAAATGTTGATACTATAAATAATAAAATTATAAAAGAAAGCCAATTAAAGAAGGATTCTCTAGAATATAGGTTAAGTTTAGTTATAGATACTTTGCTTAACATTGAAAGATTAAGATATAATAAGGGTAAGAAGGTCCGTCAATCCTACTAACCGTATCAAGTACGGGATTCGTCAGGTCCTATTCCCCTTATATTTAGTATATTATTCTATTTTATATAGTTTTTGAATTTAATATTAATAATAACTTTTAAAAATCCTCTCTTCTCTTATTTTCTTATGTTTTATAATAATAAAATTCAAGATATTACTAATCATCTTATACATCCAGATGTTAGATCTCAGGTTCGTGATTTGTTTGTTAATTCTTTTGACTTATCTGATGCTGCTGCTCGTGGCTCTGTAATTGACTCTTGGATTTCTAATCCCAGATCTCTAAGTACTATTGGTTATGTTGATGATGGTAAGGTTATTGGTTTTACAATTATTGGTGCTCTTGGTGAAACTGAGTATGAAACAGTTGAGACTCTTTTAAGTTGTGATAGAGAGAGAGTTAGAGATTATTTAATGGAGAATAATAATGGTGTTCTTGCTGCTCCATATTCTGATGATACTAATATTGATTTTTCAGATCGTGCTTTTATAGCACATAATATTATTGATCTTGATTCAGCTTTTATGAAATATGTTACTGTTGTATCTCCAGAACATAGGAGAAAACATATTGCTTCTCAACTAAATTATAAAATAAGAAGTATGACTAAGCAACCTATATTCTCTTTCTCTATTGAAGATAATCCGATGATTGGTATTAATGAAAGAGCAGGTTATGTTAAACTTGTATCTGTTAAACCATTTTATAGTGATGGTAAAGGTGCTGTTTTGATGGTGAAAGCTTAATGATTCAGGATCAGGATTATTTGTGGAAGCTTCAGGAAGATGATTTCTGGCATAAGAATAAAGATAGGATTTTAATTAAATTAGTAAAGAAAGGTTCTCTATTAGATATCGGCGCTGGTACTGGTTCTTTTCCTATTAAGTTAGCTAAATTAGGTTTGGATGTTACTTATATTGATGCTTCTAAGAAATATCATGATATTGCTAAACTGAAAGCTAAAAAAGAGAATGTTAAGATTAAATTCTTCAATGATTATTTCCCTTCTAAAAATATTAAAGGTAAGTTTGATAATATTGTTATTAGTGGTTTTATTGAGCATATTGATGATGATGTTAAATTATTGAGGGATATTTATTCTATGTTAAAACCTAATGGTCGTATGATATTATTGACTTCTGCTTATCCTGGTTTGTATTCTAATTTTGATAAGTCAGTTGGTCATTATCGTAGATATAGTAGAAAGGATTTGAGTTCTAAGATATCCTCTGTTGGTTTTAATATTAAATTTTTAAAAAACTGGGATATTCTGGGTATTCCTATATTGTTTATTACAAAACTTACTGGTAAAGTTCCTGTTTCTGATGATGGTCTTAATAATAAGTTATTGAATTATCTTTTGGATAAGTGGTTTATTATATTTGAAAATAAGATGATTATTCCAGTAGGTTTAGATTTGATTGTGATGGCTGAGAAATAAATTAATTTATATTGATTTATCATAATTTGGTATAGAGTAGCTATCAGCGTATAATATTACACTATCTGGTATTCTTTTTACAACTCTTTCTATCCATTTACTTGTTGTGTCTATAATAATTGGTTCTGGCACTAATCTCTCTGCTTCTGGATATGTTGTTTCTAATTTCTTAAAATAATCATCTATGGAATTCCATGTTCTTGACATTAATCTACCATCTCTATGAATAAACATATCTGTTAATTTTCTAGCAAGTACAGTTTGTCTTAATAATTCATTTTCGTTTTCCAAAATTTCTATTAGTCTTGTTCTTTTTGTATCTACAAGAAGACCTAAATGATGATAAAATTCTCTGCTTGGATAATTAATCATTAATCTTTATTATATTATTCTATTTATAAATATTTATTGTCTATAGTATTACTAATTCTTCCCCACAAATGCTTTTACAGCTGCTTTTTCTGGGTATGTCATCATATCCTGGAAGCTAAAACAGTTTATCCAGCATTTTGGACATTGTTTTTTCTTTATTTTTGCTCTCTCTTTTACTGCCATATCCCCAAACCATATTTCTTTGAAGCTTTTCTCTTTCAGATTTCCCCATGTTGGCATTGAGAAGCATGGATAGACTTCCCCCTCTGTTGATACATAAGCACTGCTGAATCCTGCTGTACATGGTATCATCATATCTTTTTTCCTTAAATATTTTGACGCTATTTTTAAATGCATTTTTTCAAATACATCGTGTTTCTCTCTTAATTCAAAATTCTCTCCTAGATAATCAAATAATGAAGCAACTTCCTCTCCCTCTAATGGTTTTACTTTGTTATCATTGCTGTAGTAGGTCTCGCTTGTCTGTGTGAATGTTAATACACCTATATCTTTCTTGTAATCATTGTAGTATTGTTTGAATATTGAAAAATTTTCTTTATGTACAGTAGCTTGATATCTTACATCTACTCCTATTTCTTTTAATGCATTGAATGTTTTTACAGCTCTGTCATATCCGTCTTTTGTCCCTCTTATTATATTATGTACATCTTTAGGACCGTCTAGGCTTATTGTTATGTGCAGTTCTAGTCCTGTTTTTTGTAATTCTTTTGTTTTCTTCACTATCTGCTCTGTCCAGAATCCGTTTGTTGGTATGCTTAGATATTTTAGATCAGGACAGTTTTTTACTGCTAATTTTACTATCTCATCTATATCTAGTCTTGTGAATGGTTCTCCCCCTGTTATGCTTAGCCACATTAGGTTTGAATTGTCTTTGAATAATTGTTCATAATTTTGTAATGTTAGGAATTGTTTGTTTGGTGTGCTCCATATACTGCAGTTTAGGCATTTATTATTGCATACTTTTGTTATCTCTACTAATAATTTCCATGGCAGTTGCTGTTTGAATCCCCAGTCTCTTGCCAGTCTGGTTTTTGCAACTTTTGTAAGTAGTTTTGGATAGCTCATTTCTTTATATTCTAGTTAAATTTGCTTTCTTTTTATAGTTAACTATTGTTATTACAAATAATATTGTTATCACGCTTATTAGTATGTTTATAGCGTTTACAGGCTTATATTCTATATTCAGTAAATACTCTCCTTTTGGTATTATTATTTGCATTAATTCATTTTCATCTTTTATGATATCTAATTCTTTATCATTTATGTGAGCTATCCAGTATGGGTGTTCTGCTATCTTTATTGTTATTTTATTGTTTTCATATTCATTTTTTATATTTAGATTAATTTCTTGGTCTTCGAATTTTATTATTTCATATTCTATATTATTTTCTGATGTTATATATTCAGGGTTGTAGTTTAGTAATTCATATATCTTATAATTTTTTGATTCATATATTAATTTGAAATTTTTAGAGCTCTCAAGTCTTTTCTTTAGGTTTGGATCTATTGCTATTAGGTGTTTTATATTATATGTTTGTAAGTTTTTTATTAGTTCTTCATCTTTTATCTCATTTATTTTTATCCCAAATATCTTATTATCTTCTGTGTTGAACTTATTTTCTAATGGGAATACAGTTGCATAGAAGCTTCCTATGAAATTCTTTCCTGTATAATGATTTGCCATCACAGGCATTATGCTGTCATATGTTATCAATGGTTCTTTTACATTTCCATATGTATTTTGTATGAATATTCTTGAATCATCTGTTATATTATTTTTAACCCAGTTATACATCTCTAATGTCTCTCCAAATATTGGTGTTGTTCCTGATGTTTCTGAATACTCTTTTGGTATTCCATATACTCCTACTATTAATCCTAATATTATTACTGTTATTGTGAATATTGCTAATGTTTTTTTCTTTATTATTAGTATATTATCAATTTTTTTGTTTTCTATGAATTTTTTCATTCCATATGCACTAAATATTAATAATCCTATTTTTGCAGTATAAACAAACCTGTAAGTCAACGCAGCACCTAGGAATGGTATTTGATGTCCGAAGTCAAACAAGAACCAGAATCCTGTTCCTAGTATTAAGCTTACTATTATGAATAAGAATGTTAGATCAAGTAATGTCTTGTTCTCATCTTTGTTTTTGAAATAATAATATATTCCTAGTATGAATAATGCATCTGCTATAAGCATTGGCAGGTTTGAGTATATGCTCTCTCCGAATATGCTTATTGCTCTTATGTAATTTCCTTGCATTAGTGGTGCTAAGAATTCTGTATTTGGTTTTAATGTAAAGAATATTCCTACTAATTTGTATAAGATCTCTGTTATACTTGCTCCTAGTCCCCATCCATATTCTGTCCTGTACCATCCGTATGTATCATAGTAAGGATATAGGTAGAACCAGCTTGTCAATATTCCTATTATTCCTATTAATGTATGTTTCCATAAATTTTCTATGAAGTTTTTTTTCCTTATTATATGTAATAATAGTGAGCATCCTATTAATGCTGCTGCTGCTATCATGACAAATGGATGTGCTAATATTATTAATCCGAATAATAATCCTAATATTGATATTTTTTTTATATCTAAATTATTAAAATTCTTGCTGAATATATAGATCATTACTATTAATATTGATAATCCTATTGCATGACTCCACATTCCTCCTAGGAATAGTTTTACATGGTCTCTCTGGAATATGAAGAATAATGATGTTGTTAATGCTATGAAATAACTGAATCTTGTTTTTAATACTAAATATAGTGTAATAACAACTGATATTGCTGCTATGAATAATGCTATCTTGTAAGCTAAGAATATGTTTATTCCAAGATAATATAATAATATTATTAGCCATATCCCTATCTGGTATGAATACATTTGTATTGGCATTCCTGCATACTCAAAATTTGCCCATCCGTTTATCCAGTGATGTTCTTTTAATGTATTGTCTGCTATATATTTAGCTTCTATCATATGTACTGGATTGTCTGATTTTATCAGGAATCCTTCATTTGTGAACATATCTCTGAATACTAGTATTCCTACAATTACAATGATTATTATTGCTATTATATTTTTCTGATATTCCTTCATGATTTTATGCTGGAATTGTTTATTATAAGACTTTTTATTTTATGATTTTATAATCTTGTTTAGAAAGCTTTTTAATCTCAAATTCTGCCCTATTCTTATGAAATATTTCGTATTTTTATATGGTATCTTTAGTTTTTTTGTAGTATTATTTATCACTCCATGGCTTATTCGTTATTTGAAGAAGATTGGTTTGGTTGTTAAGGATCAGAATAAAGAATCTAAGCCTTTGGTTCCGATTTCAGGTGGTCTTGCTGTTTTGTTTGGTATTATGGCTGGTTTGATGTTGTTTTTATTTGTAAGGACTTTTTTTTCAGGTTTTACGACTATTGGTTTGGTTTTGAATAACTATAATCTTGTTGTATTATTTAGTGCTGCTCTATCTATTCTTACTGTTACTATTATTGGTTTTCTTGATGATCTTATTATTGATAAGTCTCATGATGGTTCTGTTGGTCTTAAACAATGGCAGAAACCTTTACTTACTCTTATTGCTGCAGTTCCTCTTATGGTGATAAAAATAGGGACTACAGATATGGGATTGCCATTTATTGGTGTTGTTGATTTCGGTATTTTTTATGCTTTGATTCTTGTCCCTCTTGGTTTTGTAGGTTCATCTAATATGGTTAATATGCTTGCAGGTTTCAATGGCTTGGAAGCAGGTATGGGTATTGTTTATACTGGTATGCTTGGTCTTTACGCTTACGTTAATGATTCTTATGTAGCCGCTCTAATTGCTCTTCTTACATTCTGTTCTCTTATTGCATTTTTTATCTATAATAGGTCTCCTGCTAAGATTCTTCCTGGTGATTCTCTGACATATCTTCTTGGTGCTATAATTGCTGTCATTGCTATTGTTGGTAACCTTGAGAGAGCTGCTCTTATATGCAGTATCCCTTTTATTCTTGAACTAATATTAAAATCAAGAGCTAGGTTGCACGCTCACAATTATGGTTATTTTAAGGATGGCAAGATAATGTCTTTGCATGGTAAGCATGTTTATTCACTTACTCATTTATTTACTAGGACAGGAAGATTTACAGAAAATCAGATTGTCTATTCTTTCATGATTATTGAACTTATAATATCGAGCTTGATATGGATATAATTAAAAAATTTTTGAAATATGATAAGAATGATTCTTTAATTAGAGATGGTATTATCCTTTTTACAGCTACTATGATTGCTAATGCTTCTGGTTATATTTATCATCTTGGTATGGGCCGTATTTTAGGTCCTGCTGATTATGGTGCTTTAGGTGCTATACTCTCTTTATTGTATATATTATTAGTTCCTTTCAATGTTATTCAGACTACTCTATCGAAGTTTGTGGCTAAGTTCAAGGCTAATGATCAGGAAAACAAGATTAGATATCTTTTTTATTATTCTCTGAAGAAATTATCTTTATATGGTATTATATTAGCAATAATAAGCGGTTTTTTTTGGTATAATACTATATTCCCATTTTTAAATTTAAAATACGGAATATCGCTTGTTATAGTTATGTCTATATTAGTTTTTTTTATATTTTTATTACCTATAAATCGTGGTATATTACAAGGCTTACAAACTTTCAAACCTCTTGGTATTAATATCGTAATTGAGGCTATTACAAAATTATTTTTCGGTTTCTTATTAGTTATGTTAGGTTTTGGTATTGTTGGCGCATTTATTGGTATAGTGCTATCCTATATTATACCATTCATAATATCACTTTGGCCTCTTAAAAAAAGATATTTATCTAAAAAAGTTGAGGATATTGAGATTAAGTCTATTTACAAATATTCTTTCCCTGTTCTTATTACAATGTTATCTCTTACTGCTTTCTATAGCCTTGATGTCATTCTTGTGAAGCACTACTTTAATGATATTTCGTCTGGTTTCTATGCTGCTGCTGCTCTTCTTGGTCGTATTGTATTTTTTGCATCTTTATCAATTTCTATGGTTATGTTCCCTAAAGTTGCTGAGATGGATGCTATGAAAAAGCCTAATGTCCATATTCTTAACAAGGCATTATCTATTGTTGCACTTATCTCTGCAGCTATTAGTGTTGGTTATTTTGTTCTCCCTAAACTTATTGTGATGATATTGTTTGGATCTGAATATCTTGAAATTACATCTTATATTGCTACTTTTGCTTTATTGATGTCATTCTTCTCATTATCATATCTTTTAGCTTTGTATAATCTATCTGTTAATAGGATTAGTTTTATATTTATTTTATTATTTTTTAATATTATTGAGATAGTTTCTATTGTATTATTTCATGATTCATTGAGGCAGGTTATTAATTCTCTTACTGTTGTTATGATGCTAATGTTTATATTGATGATGTTTTATACTTTATATAGGAACAGATATGGAACTATCAATAATAATCCCAGCATATAATGAAGAGAAGAGGATATCTTCTACATTGGATGATTATGCTAAATTTTTTAATAATGTTTATAAGAAAAATTATGAGATTATTGTTGTTCTTAATGGTTGTAAAGATAATACGTTAGTTGTTGTTAAAAATTTCTCTAAAAAATATTCTTCAGTCAGATTTCTTGATTTCAAGGAAGCTATTGGTAAAGGCGGTGCAGTTATTGAAGGTTTCAGATCAGCTAAAGGAAAATTGATTGGTTTTGTTGATGCTGATAATTCTACTAAAGCTGATGCTTATTATGAGCTTGTCAGGAATATTGATGGTTATGATTCTATTATTGCCTCTCGTTGGATTGATGGTGCTAAAGTTAGTCCTAGACAGCCTGTTTTAAGGAGGGTTGCTTCCAGGGCTTTTAATTTCTTAGTCAGATTATTGTTTGGTATTGAGATTCATGATTCACAGTGCGGTGCGAAGCTCTTCAAAAAAGATAGATTAAAGAAAGTTCTTCAGCATTTAGGTATTACTCGTTGGGCTTTTGATGTTGACTTATTATATCAGTTCAAAAGAAATGGTTTTTCTATTAAGGAAATTCCTACAGTATGGAGTGACTCTCCTGGTTCAAGTCTTAATGTTAAGAGAGCTTCCAAGGAAATGTTTTTAGCTATTGTAAGGCTAAGGTTAATATACTCTCCTTTCAGGTTCATTGTTAAAATTTACGATAAACTATGAAAAAAGTAACTTTTTTGATTGCTGCTCATAATGAGGAGAAGCATATTGGTACTGTTCTTGATAATTTAAAAAATCTTAAAAAACATTTTCCTGGTATTGAAGTAATAGTAGGCAATGATGGTTCTTCTGATAATACATCTAAGATTGTTGATAAATATAAATTCGTCAAGCATGTCCATCTTAATGAAAGAAAAGGCAAGCACGCTGTTATTAATAAAATAATTAAGTTAGCTAAGGGTGATATTATTATTGTCCATGATGCTGACTGGATTTTCAGAGTGAATGATCCTAAGGATTTTAAATTTTTTATGGATTGAATTCCTTAAGAAGAAATACACTAAAGTTGTTGATGGTTTAAGGATTGTTGATAGTTCAAAGAATGGTTTTCCTTTCCTTGTTAATGTTTTCAGGAAAAAGTTATATAAGGAAAATACTACTCTTGGTGATGATTTTGAAAGAAGTCTGGAAATTTTAAATAATGATTACAAAGTTGTTGTAGTTGATGATCATAAGCTTCCAAGGATGCATACTCTAACTTATACTATGTCTTTTAAGGATATTCTAAAACAGAAAACTCGTACAGCTAAGGCTCGTGATCAGGTTTTCTCTAAATATAATGTTCATATAACTTTCTTCAATTTTTATATTCCTTTATTATTCTTTTATATCATAAATATTCATAAGACTCGTTCATTCAAGGGAGCTTTTTCATTATTCTTCTGGATGATAATCTTTATTTATGGGTCTATTGTCTCTAAATTCAAGAATCGTAATTTATCAACAGAGAAAGGCTGGCTTATGAGGGCTCAAAGATGAAAAAACTTAATATTGGTTGTGGTCCTGATATCAGGTCTAAGTCTGAAGGTTGGGTTAATCTTGATGATCTTAAACTAAAAGGTGTTGATGTTGTCCACTCTTTGAACAAGTTTCCTTATCCTTTCAAGAACAATGAGTTTGATGAGGTTTTCTGTTCTCACATTTTAGAACATGTTGATGATCTGATTAAAGTCATGAAAGAATTGCACCGTATTACTAAACCTAATGGCATTATTAAAATTCATGTTCCTCATTTTTCCTGCGGTGTTAACTATCGTGATCCTACTCATAAAAGATATTTCTCTTATTTCACTTTTGATTTTTTTACAGATAAGTGTTATTATGATACTCCTAAATTCGTTGTTGTTTATAGTAAACTGAATTTCTCTAGACTATCTTTTACTTTTTTGAATTTTTTTATGAATCCTATTGTTAATTTATCTCCTGCTGTTTATGAAAGATTTTTTTGCTGGATTCTCCCATCTTCTGAGGTTATTGCTGAATTGAAGGTGGTAAAATGAAAAAAGTTGTTATTATCTATGATTTTCTTCACGGTTTTGGCGGTCTTGAGAGAGTTATGGCCTTTCAGGCTGAATCTTTAAAGAAGGATTTTGATGTTACTGTCTCTTTTGGCTCTTTTGATAAGTCTATTTCAGAGAAGATGTTTCCTGGTATTAATGTTGATGAGCATTCTCGTAAATTTTTTAAATTTGGTTTCTTGAAGATTATGTGGACTTTTCTTAATAGGGCTTCATTAAATAGATATAAAGATTCATCTTTGTTTATAAGTCATAGTTATCTCTGTTCTAGATTATGTTATTACATGAAGAAACATTATAAGATCCCTTATATCATATACCTTCATCACCCTCCTAATTTCTTGTATATGGATGATAAGAGGATGAAATATGTTGGCGGTTTTGATGTTGGGAGGATTATTGCTCTTGTTGCTGGTATTTTTCTTGGCAGGTTGATGCGTCCTGATGATATTAAAGTTGTTAAGAATGCTGATGCTGTTTTTGTTAACAGTGTTTATACTAAGAACAGAGCTGAAAAAATTTATAATATTAAACCTGTTGTATGCTATCCTACTATTAATGAGATATTCAAGCCTTTATCTAGGAAATCTTGTGAATATGTTCTTAAAAAATATAATATTAATAAGAAATTTATTATCTCTCATGGTAGGTTGATTCCTGATAAACGTTATGAGCTTCTTGTTGAATCTTTAAGATATCTTAAGGATAAAGATTTTTTAATTGTATTCTCTGGTAAGATTGATAACTTTTACAAGAATGAACTAATAAATATCGCTAAGGATATTGGTGTTGAGGATAATATTAAATTTTTAGATTTTATTCCTGATAAGGATCTTGTTGCATTGAATAATCTTGCTGAAGTTTTTGCTTATCCTTCTGTTAAGGAAGATTTCGGTATTGTTCCAGTTGAGGCTATGGCTTGTGGTTGTCCTGTTGTTGCCTGGGATGATTCTGCTGGTCCTTCTGAGATTGTTATTGATAATGTTAATGGACTTTTGGCTAAGCCTTACGATCTTAAAGATTTCGCTTCTAAGATTGAAGTTATTTTGAATTCTGATTTCAAAGTTAAGAATCATTCTAAGATTGTTAAATCAACTGAAAGATTTTCTAGAAGTAATTGTTCTAAGATGCTTAATTCTAGTGTTAATGTTTTGCTTCATAAATAACTAATATTGGATTCTTTCCATCTATTGTATAGCTTTGTACTGGCACTAATTTGTCTTGATGGTTTTGTGGATATGTATACACCCAGTCATTATGTCTCTCAAATCCTGATATTACATAATATTTTGGTTTCTCTCTTTCCCATATATCATTGAATTCTGTTTCATTCACTCCCCATGTTTCTATTTTTCTTTCTGTATAATATGTCATCTGTGGTTCAGAATTACTTACTATCTTATCATTAGTGTTTGTGTTCTCTTTCATCCATATTGATGCTTGTTTTACCTGTAAGTATGAATCTTTTTTTTGTTGTATCAATATATCCGCTGTTGTTAATTGTGAATATGCTCCAAGTATTAATATTATTAATATTATAAAGACTTTAACACTTGTTTTCATGTTCTTGAAAAATCCTAAAATATAATATATCCCTTTTCCTATGAAATAGAACATTGGTATTGCTGTAAGTATTATCCATCTGTCTTCTGCTATCCTTATATAGAATATGAAAAATGCTAATACTACTAGCATTATTATTACATTCATTAGGTCAGCTTTTATTTTTATATTGTCTTTTCTTATCTGATCAAATCCTAATATTAGGTCTATTAGTGTAACTAATCCTATTATGAATAATATGAAATATATCCAGCTTATTGTATCTAATCCTGTATAGCTTTTTAAGAAATTTAATATATGCCATCCGAATGGTACTTTTGCCTCTACCTGTCCGCTATATCCCGCTGTAAATGCCAGTACATTTTTATAATTTATGTAATTATATATTAAGTATGGTGATACTGTTATGAAACTTATTATTCCTGTTATCCATAGATATTTATTTTTTATTGTTTTTATTATTCCATCTGTTATCAATAAGAATATTATATAAATTCCTACTAATAAGACGCTCTGTGTTCTTGTCATGAATGCTAGTCCTAGAAATAATCCTGCTAAGTATATGTTGATGTTTTTCTTGTGTTTGTACCATTTCCAGAAATAATATATGCTTAATACTTGGAAGAATAATGCTAAAAAGTCTGGTTGGAATTGCTGATGGTATTACTACTGTTAGGAATTTTACTATTATCTCATTTAACCCTATTTTAAATAATATTCCTAATAATAATGGAAAGAATATTGCATTTTGCGGGTTTGGTGTATACTGTACATTAAAGAACCAGTGTTTTGCTGTTGATAGATAGCTTGCCTCATCCCACCATACTGCCGCATTAGAATTTAAGTATAATAATCTGATTCCTAGTGCAAATAATAATATTAATAGAAATAATGAATTATGTTTTTCTTTCATCCAGTTCTTTATTTTCTCTCTGTTCATCTGAGAATTTAGGTTTTAGAATGATATTTAAACTTATTGTAATAGTTTTATTTATGCGAATAGTTAATGCTGTTATTTTTAATAATAATAAATTATTATGTGTAAAACGTAGAAAGAATCCTTATATTGGGATGTATAGTCTTCCAGGTGGGCATGTTGAAAGAGATGAGTCTGATATTGATGCTCTTAAACGTGAATTAAAAGAAGAGACTAATCTTGATGTTGAAGTTAAAATTTCTGATTATATTGGGGAGATATTTATTTCTTATGAAAATATTAATAATCTGTTAATTTTGTATAAAGCTAAAGTAATAGCTGGCAAGGAAAGAATTCAGGTTGATGAAATTAGTGAAATTAAACATTTAAGTGTAGAATTTTTTCTATCAAATCTTGAGCAACATAAGTTTCCAGAATCTTATAAGAAAGACTTAATTAAATTTTTTAAATTAATAAAAATTATTTAGTGCTCTCTATTCTTTCCCATCCTGTTTCTTTGAATAGTTTTCTTCTTAATATTTTGAAGTCTATGAATATTATCATCCATAAATATAATCTTGCTATTACTAATATTATTGTCCAGTAGAATTCTTTAATATTAGATGGATATCTTAATGCTCTTATTATTCCAGAACTTTCTTTTGTGAAACTTCTCATTCCATCGCTTCTGTATGCATATTTTTTTATCTGTAAATATCCCCCTGCACTTCTTCTTTTCTGTTTCATCCAGTCTTTGAAATTATCTGGGTATTTTATATATACTTTTGCTTCTGGACTGTAAGTTGTATTGTATCCTTTTGCATATATTAAATTTGATATTACTGCATCATCACTTAAACAATCTGGTGGTATTACATCAACTATTTTGTTTCTTATAGCCATTAGATATCCTGAACATACTATGAACTTTTCTTTTCTTACTAAATTAGTTCTTGTCTCATGTGCTCCTACATCTGTTAACAGATGACTCCAGTATCCTAACATTGTATTTTTATCACTTAATGATATTGGTCTTCCTGTTGCTGCGCCAACTTTTTCATCTCTGAATTGTTTTACTAACTCATTTACAGAATTCTCTGAAACATATACATCTCCGTCTGTTAATATTAAAATATCAGATTTTCTTGTTTTCTCAAATGCTAGATTTAGTGCAGAAGGTTTTCCTTTATTTTCATCTTTTATTATCTTTACTTTGTATTTTTTCGCTTCATTTATTGTCTCTTCATCTGGAGCTATTACTATTATCTCATGTTTCTCTTTTATTTTTTGGTTCTTGAAAGCCTCTATTGCTTTTCCTATTGTTCTTGGTTCTTTGTATGCTGTAATTATTATACTTATCATTAAGAAATCTGTTATTATTTGATTTATAAAAGAATAGGTTTTTATATAGATTTATTTTTATTATTTTTATGTTTAAATGGTATGGTTTTTTAGGTATAATTTTAGTTCTTATAGTTGAATTAAGTTTTTTATTTAATGTAAGATATATTTCGCTTTATTATTTTCCTTTGGCATGGTTTGGTTTTATTTTTATAATTGATGCTTTAGTATACAAACTTAAGAAGCGTTCTCTTATTTCAAATAATTTTATTATGTTTATTGGTATGTTATTATTATCTTCAGTTTTATGGAGTTTGTTTGAACTGATTAATCATTCACTTAATAACTGGTTGTATGTTGGAGGTGAATTTTGGAATAGTATTGTTTCAGAGAAAATTTTTATGTTAATATCTTTTTCTACTGTTGTTCCAGCTATTTTTGAAACTTTTGAACTTTTAAGAACTATTCATTTATTTAATAGGTTTAATATTAGAAGATATAATATTTCAAGATCAACACTCTTTATTATGGTTTATTCTGGTGTTTTGATGTTGCTTCTATCAATAATATTTCCAGTATTTGCTTATCCACTTATATGGTTAGCTTTCTTTTTCATGCTTGATCCTATTAATTATCTTCATAAACAGCCTAGTATTATTAAATATTTTAAAGAAGGAAAATTATCTGTTCCATTATGTTTATTGCTTGCTGGTATTATATGTGGTTTCTTTTGGGAGTTCTGGAATTACTGGGCTCCTTATAAGTGGGTTTACAATGTTCCTTTTTTAGGACTCTATAAAATATTTGAGATGCCTATTCTTGGATATTTAGGTTATCTTCCGTTTGCCTTTGAAATATATGCAATGTATTGGTTTGTTAGAAGTCTATTTGTCCATAAAGAACATTTGTTAGAATAATCATCTAGCGTCCCTATTTATTAGATAGGAACACTAGGGAAAATGTTATAATTGATTATATCTTAGAATTTATAAAACTTTCTAGAATTTTCGTAAATCTTTCAGTTTTTTTCAGGCAATGGTTATTAAAAATAATTAGACAAATATAAAAAAGTGGCTCTAGAAATCTCTAAACAACTCTCCTAATTCTTCCATTTTTTAAATCTTCTAGGCTTTTTCTAAACTGTATTATCAAGTCTTCATTTTCTTCTTTATGCCTGACTTTTCTTTGTTTTTTTTCTATTGTTTTAATTTCTTGCATATAATTATTATTTATTTAGAAATTTATATAATTTTCGTATAATTTTTTAAATAAATTCTTCCTGATACTCTATTCTGTGATTTATCTCTCCTCTTAAATTCTTAGAAATTAGTTCTCTTGCTTCTTTATCTTTGTAATTACTTAATAGCCATGCTAATTTTATATACGCTGTCTCTGTTGTCATATCTAATAAATTTCCTAATATCCCTGCTTGTTGCATTTTTCTTCCTGTATCATAGACATTCATGTTTACATTTCCAAATATGCACTGTGTTGTTGCTACTACTGGTATTTTTTTAGTTAATTTTGTTATCTCTTTTAATATCAGATCATGTTCTTTTGTTTTATTGTCTACTACATTTATTGGGAAGTTTCCTGCTATTCCATATCCTTCTAGTATTAACCCATCAAATTTACTATAATTTTTTATTTCTATTGAATGCATGTTTGGATGTGCTTTTAATATTCCTATTTTTAATTTTTCATCAAATAATTTTAATTTTATTTTATCTGTATGTTCTTTTTTATGATATTTTTCTAAGAATTTTATCTCTCCTGTCTTTGTTACTTCTGCTATTGGTTTTGTATTTATTGCTCTGAATGCATCTCTTCTTGAACTATGCATCTTTCTTGTTTTTGTTGCTGGTAATATGCTACAATATTCATTTGTTGATTTCCCATGCATGCATATTGCTACTTCATTATATTCTGTTTTTGTTATAAACTGTATTGCACATATTAAGTTCATTGCAGCATCACTGCTTGGTCTATCACTTGATCTCTGCGATCCTACTAATATTACTGGCTTGTTTAGATTTTCTAGTGCAAAACTTAATGCAGTGCTTGTTATTGCTAGTGTATCTGTTCCGTGTGTTATTATTATTCCATCTACATTATTGATTTCTTTCTCTATCTCTTTTGCTAATATGTTGTAATGTGCAAACCTCATGTCTTCTGAGAACATTGTTCCTGCTGATTTTGATTTTATATTTGCTATTGTTTTTAATTCTGGGAATAATTCTAATAATTCTTCTGGGCTGAAGCTTGGTGCTACTGCTCCTGTCTTATAACTTACTTTAGAAGCAAATGTTCCTCCTGTATGTAATATTAATATTGTTTTTAAGTTTTTATTACGCTCTTCTTTATGTATTGTTTTTTTCTCTTCTTTTATAGGTTTTTTATCAATGACTTTAGAACTTATTATATTTTTCTTGTTTATTCCTATATTATATCCGGAATTTAGTTTTAATATTATTATATCTTTTTCTGTTGATGGGAGTAATATCCCTGTTTTTATTCCTTCTTTTGTTTTTATTTCTACTATTTCTCCAATATTCATATTATTTATTTTCATTATTTTATATATAAATTTACCTAGTTATAAAATTACAATAATGTTTAAATATCTATGATTTAAAATTGTTAATATGACATCATATAGAGAGTCCAGGATTTATAATTTATTAAGGGATTTTTTCGTTTATGCTCCTAAAGATTTTGTCTATGATAATGGAGATGTTAATAGGTTCTTTCACGATATTCATAGAAAATCACCTTTATTTTACCATTTATTTTTTAGAGATATAAGTTTCTTAGAATCATTGGATGGTCATCATTCTCCTGATATTACTCAAGGTATTAACGATCTTCAGACTGGAGGCATTTTAGATAGGAAATTCGGTGGCTTTCAAAATATTGATGTTTTCACAGTTACAATGTCTCCTCACAGTAAAGATAAAGTAAAAGAAAGACTATCTAGAGAAAATCCTCAGCTAGCTTATCAATTAGAGAATTTAGCTAATGAATTTGGAGATAAGTTCAGTTATAGAAATAATTAATATTTTTTTACTATTAAGTGTCTTTTCATTATTTCTGGTTTCTCATAGAATACTGTTCCTAGGACTATTTTCTCTCCCTTTGTTAATTCTTTTTCTACTCCTACTCTTACTTTTTTGTCTTTTAATTTTAATAATCTTAGGCTTCTTGCTCCTGCTCTGATGTATTTTGTTAGTTTTTCTGCTCTGCTTACCTCTTCTGCTACTCTTGATCCCTCTTTTACTGTTGCTACTAACTCTTTTTCTACCCCTACTCCTACATGCAGTACTTTTTGTGCTTTATGAATTGTGGTATGTTTCTTATTCTGTGGTACTTGAATCCTAAGTCTATTATGAATGTTGTTATTAAGAAATAATCAAATATCTGTATGTAAGTATGGTATTTTTCTGCTAGTTTATCTGATGTCAGTTCTACTATTATTATTGCTGCTAGTATTATAAGTAGGAATGGTATAAGTTTGTCTACTATCACCTCTACTGTATGTAACCACTTTTTCATTTTATTATATTATTGGGATAGCCTTATTAAATTTTCTGGATTGTTATTCATGTGGTTAAGAGACTAAAAAAAGCTGAAGCTTTCCGTTTTGGAATTAATGGAATTCCTCACGAAATTAAAGATAGGATAGTTATTCCAGATAATATTAAGGCTGAAGGGCATCCATTGAATTTATATGTAAAAACAGAATTAATTCCTAGTGATTTAGATTTGATATTATTAGAAGATTTAGATGGTTTTTATAAAAGACTTAGCAGAAGTGAATTCCCATTTTTAATGCCTACTTGTAGGGGTTTATACGTGGCTAAAGATCATGTTTATTCTAAAGGTTATAAAGCTGTAAATAATGCATTAAAAAAAGAATACGGTATAAAAGTAGAGAGAGGTTTATTACTTCCACAAAATAGAGTAGACTATTGGACTATGATCCATGAAGCATTGCACGATGTATTTAATAATTTATCATCAGAGAAAAGGTATAAATTAGTCCAGTCAGCTATCGATTCTTATAATTCATCAGATAGACTCAATGATGTGCTGGATTTAACTCATTTAAATATTTCAAATTTTGCGTGGGATGTTGCTGAAACAGCAAAGATTCAGGAAAGAAATCGTAGGGAGGGGATATCTCTTCTTGACAATTTTGATAATTTCTATACCTTCGGGAATCTTAAGTCTTTTGACCAGTTGATAGTAGTTGATGAAGTAATTTCTAACTTTTATGCTAATAATAGAGTACATGATAGGTGGTCTCAGAGATATTTATCTCATCAATTTAGAGCAACTTTAAGAGATATTGGTTATAATATGGAAAATCCTCCTAAAGTAGAGAATCAAAGTTTTTCACCAAATATTTTATTTTATTAATTAATCGATATATTTATATTTAAAATTATTCAGGATTTAATTGATGGAATTAGATAAATGTATTGTTGGTAGAAAATCTATAAGATCTTTCAAGTCTAATGATGTTGATCATAAATTAATTGCTGAATGTTTGAATGCTGCAAGATACGCTCCCTCTGCTGGTAATTCTCAGAACTGGAAGTTTATTGTTATAACTGATAAATCTTTAAGATCTCAAGTAGTTAAGTTATGTGATGATAATGAGTGGATGGTTTCTGCTCCTGTTTTGATTGTTGTCTGTTCTGATCTTAGTAAGATTACTAAATTTTATGGTTCTAGAGGTGAAGCTTTGTATTCTATTCAGGGTGTTGCTGCCTCTATCCAGAATTTGTTATTGAAAGCTCATGATTTAGGTTTATCTAGTTGTTGGATTGGTACTTTTGATGAAGTTGAATTATCTAGGATTTTAAATATTCCAGGTGATGCTCGACCTCAGGCTATTATCTGTTTAGGCTACTCTAAATTAGATGAAGAATCTATTGGTCGTGAGCCTTTGGATAATTTTGTTTTCTATGGTTCTTGGGGTAATAGGTTAGACAATTCTAGGAGTGCTTTCCCTCTATCTAAGCATATTGACCATCATCTTGAAAAAATTAAAGATAAGATTCATGAAAGTTTTGTTAAGAAGAAGTAAATAATTCCTGTAATGTTCTAGTTGTTCCATCTTTGTATGGCTCATAACCCTTTGTTATCAGAAAAAATTTATAAGACTTGTCTAGAGAATTATTGAATTAATTAAAAAGAAATAAAGGCTGGAACTCTTTTGTTTTGTCCCAGCCATTATAGGGTTTTTTTAGGGCGTTTGAGGGGGTAGAAGAATTCTACACATTGCCCTAAAAGCATGATTTCAGTAATACTTTCCGTGTACTACATCTATTCCTAGTTCTCTGCTCATTGTTCTGGACTTTTCCATTCTCTGGCTTGCATTCTGTGGTGATGCTGCTTTTCCTAGAACATATGGGCTTTGTACTCCAGTGATGATGGTCATGACTCTTACTTTTCCTTTCATTACATCATCTACTCTTGCACCCCAGATACAGTTTGCGTCAGCATCTAATGATTCAGTTACTAACTCACCGCATCTGTTTACTTCATCTAATGTCATATCAGGTCCTCCAGTTACATGGATTAATGCTCCTGTTGCTCCCTTGTATGATACATCAAGTAATGGGTTTGTCAAAGCTCTTTTTGTTGCTTCTTCAACTCTTCTCTCACCATCAGACTCTCCAACTCCAACTACAGATACTCCACCATTTGTCATGATAGCCTTTACATCTGCGTAGTCCAAGTTTACTAGGCTAGGTACTGCAATGATTTCTACTATTCCTTTTATCATTGTTGCAACTAGTTCGTTTGCTACTGCAAATGCTTGTTGTACTGGTAAGTTTCCAGCAATCTGTACTAGTCTGTTGTTGTCTATTACAATTACAGTATCTGATACATTTCTTAATTGTTGTAATCCAAATTCTGCCTTGTCTACTCTTGCCCTCTCAATTGTGAACGGTGTTGTTACTGTTCCAATTACGATTGCTCCTGTATCTCTTGCAGCTTGTGCTACTACTGGTGCTGAACCTGTTCCTGTTCCTCCACCCATTCCTGCACAGATGAATACCATATCAGCATTCTTTAATGAATCTTTAATTTCTGCAAGTTGTTCTTTAGCAGCTTCCATACCTACGTTAGCATATCCACCTGCTCCAAGTCCTCTTGTTAGATCTCTTCCGATTAGAATTTTTTTGTCAGCACTCATCATGTCTAAGTGTTGTTTATCAGTATTAGCAGCAATAATTTCAGCTCCTTTTACTCCTTTCTTATACAACCATGTTGTCATGTTGCTTCCGCCGCCACCGCAACCAAATACCTTGATATTAGCATGCCCTATATTTATGTCTTCATTTATGTTGTTTTGTGCACTTTCCAATGCGCTTTGTATAATAAACTCCATTTTTCTCCCCCGATTCTCTCCTCTTTTTTCTTTGTACTATTTTAGTAGTATGTGCTCGACTACCATAAAGTATTTAATATAGTTCTCACTATCTACTCTTAGAATTCATTTTAACTCGCCAAAGTTTTTATGGATTTAATATTGGTCTAACTAACCATGCCCAAAAAGAGTTCATTTCAATTGCCCAAATGTTTTACGCCAATAAAACATTAATGAATTGAACTTCAAAATTTATATTATAATACTGTAGGTTTCTATTTATAAATATAATTTTCCTTAATTATATACTTCTTGTTAGTTATGATTATTTTAGTACTAATTATCCCTCTATGATAGAATTTCATTAAAATCGTCAGAATTTTTTTAATTTTTTTCTATAAATTATTATTTTTTCACTTATTTATATTATTTTCTTTTCATTACCACAATCTTTTTATCCTAATCAGTTATTATTTTTTTAATGGATTATCTTAAGCTTGCTGAATATTTTGAGGAGCTTGAAAAAACTTCTAAAAGATTAGAAAAAACTTTTATTATCACTAAACTTCTTAAGGATATTATTAAAGAAAAGGATCCTGAACTTTTTATTAATCTAATAAGAGGCAAAGTTTTTCCAGCCTGGGATGAGAGAAAGATTGGTGTTTCAGATAAGATAGTAATTAAAGCTTTAGAAACTTCTACTGGTAATTCTAAAGAACATATCAATAAATTATTCTCTGAATTAGGTGATTTAGGTGAAGTTGCTTTTGAACTTGTTAAAAAAAAGAAACAAGTTACTTTACAAAACGTAAGACTTACAGTTGATTTAGTTTACAATAATGTTAGAGATTTAGCTGATCTGGAAGGTGAAGGTACTGTTAATAAAAAAATAGGTCTGATAAGTGAATTGTTGACTTCAGCTACTCCTTTGGAAGCTAAGTTCATTGTTCGTTTAATTTTAGAACAGATGCGTACAGGTGCTGCTGATAGTACTTTAAGAGATGCAATTGTCTGGTGTTTCTTCTCAGATAAGTTAAGATTATCTTATGAACAATCTACTAATGAATTCAAACTTCCAGATAATAATCGTAAAGAATATGATTTGTTTGTTGATAAAGTACAGCATGGTTATGATCTGACTAATGATTTTGCCGAAGTTTTTAAGATAATCAAAGAACAGGGTATTAATGCTCTAGAAAAAATAACTCTGAAAGCTGGAAAGCCAATTAATGTCATGTTATACCAGAAAGTTAAATCAGTTGAAGAAGCTTTTGAGGTTGTTGGTAAAAATTTAGCTTTAGAATACAAGTATGATGGTTTTAGATTACAAATTCATAACAATAATGGTAATATCTTATTATACACAAGAAGGTTAGAGAATGTAACTAAACAATTCCCTGATGTTGTTGATTTAATTAAGAAAACTGTTAAAGGTGAGAACTTTATTTTAGATGCTGAGATTATTGGTATTGATCCTGTCTCTCATAAATGGTTGTCTTTCCAGAATATCTCTCAAAGGATTAAGAGAAAGTATGATATTGAGAAATTAGTTAAGGAAGTTCCTGTTATGGTTAATGTCTTTGATATTATCTCTTTGAATAATGAATCATTAATATCAGCTCCTTTTGTTAGAAGAAGAAATATGATTGAAAAGATTGTTCCAAACATTCCTGAAAAAATACAGCCAGCTAAACAAGTAGTTACTGATGATATTGAGGCTGCTAAGAAATTTTATGAAGAATCTTTATCTTTAGGTAATGAAGGTATTATGGCTAAGAATCTTTCTGGAGAATACAAGCCAGGTTCTCGTGTTGGTTATGGTGTTAAGATTAAACCTATTTTAGATACTTTAGATTTAGTTATAGTTAAAGCTGATCATGGTGAAGGTAAACGTGCAGGATGGTTGACATCTTTTACTGTTGCTTGCCAGGATTCTAATGGTAATCTTTTAGAGATTGGTAAAGTGGGCAGTGGATTAAAAGAAAAAGAAGAGGAAGGAACAACTTTTTTGGAAGTTACTAATCTCCTTAAACCTTTAATTATTTCAACTGAAGGAAAAACAGTAACTATTAAGCCTCATGTTATTATTGAAGTTGCTTTTGAAGAAATTCAGGCTAGTAATGATTCCTCTTCAGGATTTTCTCTCAGATTTCCAAGAATTGTTAACTTAAGATCTGATAAAAAAGTTTCAGATATTAATTATTTGGATGAAATCAAGATAACTTATGATGCTCAAAGAGGAAGAAATAAATAATTTTGTCACCAATAACTTAATCTCTAGTGATATTTTTCACAACAACATTTAAATATTAGTTTTATCACTATTGAATGTATAAAACACCTGTGATTAAAAAAAGAGGGTGAACCTGGGAGGGTTTTTGATGATTGTCAAAGAAGAACTTTTAAGCAAGTTAAGGAGATACTTTAATTTAAATTTATATGAAGTAAGAATTTGGACTGCATTATTATCTAGAGGTGTTTCTACTGCAGGTGAATTATCTAATATTGGTCATGTTCCAAGATCTAGAGCATATGATGTTTTGGAAACTTTAGAGAAAAAAGGTTTTGTTGTTATGAAATTAGGTAAGCCTATCAAGTATATAGCAGTTGAACCAGTTGAAGTTGTTGAGAGAGTTAAGAAATTGATTCAGGAAGATGCTGATGATAACATTACTAAGTTAAAAGAATTAAATAATTCTGAAGTTCTTAAGGAACTAGATACTTTACATAAGCAAGGTATTGAATTTGTTGATGCTACAGACCTTTCAGGTGCTATCAGAGGCAAGCATAATCTTTACACACAATTAGAGACTATGGTTAAGAATGCTGAAAAGTCTGTTACTATCTGTACAACATCTAAAGGTTTCATAAGGAAAGCAGAAGCTTTGAAGCCTTTGTTTCAGAAACTTAGCAAGAAAGGTGTTAATATCAGGATTGCAGCCCCATTATGTTGATGCATGATGATAATGTCCATCCGACTTATGATGTAGGTGTCTGGGTTAATACACCTTTCTTTGCAGGTGCTTTGGAGAACATGTTTGATCTTGCTTGGAAAGATTTTGAACATTCTAATAAGAAGTTCAAAGACACTAACGGTAGCGCACAATAAACCTTTTCTTTTATTATTTATTTTTTTTAATTAATCTTATAAATATTATCTTCTTGTCTAATTTTATGTTAGAATATAAATTAGTCTATAGTGGTGAAAGAGATGAAGAGTTTTCTTTAACAGATAAAGATGGTAAAATCTTGATGCATCCTGCTGGTGGTTTTACAGATTTTATGTGTTATTTTATTGATGAGTATCTATTGCCATCTAGAGATCAAGTTAGTGTTGATATTGAAGGAGAATTGCCAGACTATTATGGTCGTCTTGTTGAATTAGTTGTTGGGTTATACAATAATATTCCAAATGAAAAGAAACCTTTAGAAATTTAATTCGTAACATTTATATAACAATTTCATCCTGATATATATTATATGGAAGATCAACATATTCTTTTTGGGGTGTTTTTAGTTTTAGCTTTGGTATTCATTTCAACTTTCGGTAGTTTATATACCGGTAATGTTGTATACACTGGTGATAAGATTACTTTAGCTAATTATCCTTATCCTTTTATCAAGAATAATAATTACAATTCCTTATACATAGTTCTTCCTAATAGTTATACTTTAGATGAATTCGAAGCAGCTAATAATGTTCTTAACGGAATTAAACTCTCTGATGTTATTGAACCTAAGATTGTTACTGTATCTGATCTTCCTCAAGGCGAGCATAATCTTATATTAGTTGGTGATTCCTGTACTAATTCATTGATTTCTTATTACACTCAGTCTAAGGATTGTTCTTTAGGTTTGAAATCTGGTGAAGGTCTTTTACAGTTATTTAATAATGATAGAAGTTCTGTATTAGTTGTTTCTGGTTATGATCTTGAATCTATTAAGAAAGCTTCTAAAGTTTTAAGTTTATATCATGCTTATCCTTTAAGAAATAAGAAAGTTATTGTTTCTGGAAATTCAGAATCTATTTATGGTTATGTTTTAAGATTTTAATAATCCTCATGAAACTCACTGGGGTATTCTATTATAGTTAATCTAAAAGTATTACATTTATCTTGTCCGTATAGGTGTATATCAACTTTTCCTGACAAATATGGTTTTATATCTACAAGTCTTTGATGGCTTTTAATTATCTCTAGTCTATCTAGTATTTCATATAATCCTGTTTCTCTCCAGAACTTTTCAGAATCTATATCTTATTCATTTGTAACTCTCTTATACTCTTCCAGCATTGTTCTTGGTATTAAAAGTGTTAATGTTGCAACATCATGTTTAGCATCATCCCAAGGAACTGTATCCATGTCCTCTATTTTTATATCTCTATGATACTTTTCAGCTAATTCTTCTACTCCCACAAATCTTTAAGTTTTAATTCACTTTTTAATTATTATCATTCTAGAATATCTATTTCTATTAATTCTTCTTCTATCTCTTTGTTCTCTTTTGTTTCTAGATATACTTTTGTTAATTCTACACTTCTTTCTTTTATTACTTCACTTGTTAATTGTTTTAGTTTGTTTGCTTTTGTTCTTGGCCTTGATGCAAATTTACTTATATTTATTACTTCAAATTTTAATTCTTTTACTAATTCAACAGTCTTAACAAAGTCCGAATCATCTTCTGTTGGATATCCTACTATGATATCTGTTGCTATTGTTATTCCAGGTATTTGTTTCCTGAATTCTTCTACTATTCTTTTATATTCTTCCACTGTATATTTTCTGTTCATCTCTTCTAATATTTTATCACTTCCAGCTTGTACTGGTATATGTATGAACTTCATTATTTTTTCATTTTTATAAATGTCAGCTAGTTCTTTGTAATATTTTTTCACATGTTCTGGATTTGCCATTCCAACTCTTAATTTAAAATCTCCTTCTATTGCTATTACATCTTTCAATAAATCAACTAAATTATATCCTAGATCTATTCCATAACATCCATTATCTGTACTAGTTAGGTTTATTCTTTTGTATCCTTGTTCTACATATTTTTTCATCTCTTCAACTATTTTTTCTTTTGGATATGAATATAAGTTTCCCTTAGCTAATTTTGTGGAACAGAAGCCGCAATGGGACGCGCAACCTTCAGAAATTTGCAGAGATGCTATCTTATTATCAGGATTTAGTTTTGGTAATCCTAGTTTTATCTCTTTTCTTTTATTTGTTAATATTAAATTTTCTCCTTCTAGTAATTTACTTATTACATTATTGATTTCTGTAATATTTTGTGTACTAATAAGGGCAGCTTTTGGTGCTATCTCTTTTAATAATTTATTATCAGCAGCAGGCATACAACCTGTAACAACTAATTTTTTTCCTTCTTCTATTAATTCTCTTATCTTATGATGTATCTTATCAGCTGTTTTTCCTTTTACTGTACAACTATTAACTATTACTACGTCAGCCTCTTCTGTATTGTTTACTATGCTGTGATTATTTTCTATTAGTAATCCTGCTAATATATTTCCATTATCATAATTTGCTGTACATCCATATTGTAGTATATTTATGCTTACCATTCTCGAGAAGTCCAATAATTAAATATTTAAAATGTTCTATTATTAGCTCTGGTGCAACCTTTTATTATAAGCAATAAATAATAGAAAACTTTATATATTAACTATTAGTTAATAACTATTAACAAAATGGAAATAGTAGATAGTTTAGAAAAAAAGACTTTATTAAAGGTTTTCAAAGAATTCTCTATAGAATATACTATAACAGGTTTATCTAAGGAATTAAAAGTTAGCAGGGTAGGTTTATGGAAAATATTAAAAAAGTTAGAAAATAACAAATTAATAAAATTAAAACAAGTAGGTAATGGTAAAACAAGTACTTATATTATAGAGATAGAATGGAATAAGATAACAGAGAAAAGAATAGAATTATATCTTATTGAAGAATCTTTCAAGCAACAAAGATGGTTAAATAATTTTGAGGATTTAGAAAAAATAACAGATTTTCTTATATTATACGGCAGTATTATACATTCTCCAGAACAAGCAAACGATATAGACATATTAGGAGTTACATCTAAAAAAAATAACTTAATAAATATTCAAAAAACAATATATAAAATACAAAAAAGCCAAGTTAAACATATTCATTCAATAAATTTTACAGTTGAAGAATTCAAGAATGAAATAAAAAATCATAATAAAGCATTTATAGAATCAATAAATAAAGGAATAGTATTATACGGCCAAGAAAAATTTGTTAAATTCATGAAGGAAATGCATAATGGATAAACTAAAAGAATGCTTCAATAATGCAATAAAAGATGAGAACAAAGGAAAAAAGCATAAAGGATTATTAAAAGTAGAAGTAAATGAAGAATCAGCTAAAGACTATATTAAGAAAGCAAAAAAGAATCTAGAATTATGCGACACTCTAAAAATTATGGGATTGGATTATAAAATACCGGAAGAATGGTTCTATACATTATATTATTGTGCATTAGCAATATTATCAAAATTTGGAGTAGAAAGCAGAAGCCAGAAATGCACAGCATTATTCATAAGATACATAAAAGATAATAATATAATAAATTATGATGATGAATTCATAAACAGAATAACAGTGCATAGCGATAAAGAGGAAAAATCAGATGTTGATAAAAGAGAAGACGCAAGATACAGTCCATCAATAAAAATTGAAGAAGTAAAACAAAACTATAACAACATGACTGGTATGTGCAAGAAGGCAATATCACAAGCAGAAGAAATAATATACTCAACAAAAAAATACGAAGTATCAAAAGATTTAATAGGTTCTAGTTTATAATACTAATCAAGGAAATCTTTATATAAGAATTTTTCTCTATTATATTATGGATGTTGTTATTTTAGCTGGCGGTAAAAGTACTCGTATGGAGGATGTTTTGCCTAAGCCTATTGTTTCTGTTAGAGGTAAGCCTGTTTTGTTCTACCAGATTGAGTATTTTAAAGATAAAGTAAACAATATTATTATCTCTGTTGGTCATCGTCATCAGGAAATTATTGATTTTGTTAATTCACATTATCATAATAACAATATTAAATTTTGTATTGAAAATGAACCTCTTGGTACTGCTGGTGGTATTAAGAAAGCTTTACTGATGTCTGATTCTGATAAGGTTATTGTATTGAATTGTGATGATATTACTGATATTAACATTAATGATTTAGAAAAACTTAATGAAAATCATGTCTGTGTTGCTCATCCTATGCTTCCTTTTGGTTTAATTAAAGAAATTGATGGTTATGGCAAGTTTGTTGAAAAACCTGTTCTTGATGACTGGGTTAACTGCGGTTGGTATTTTTTTATTCGTGATGATATTTTAAAATATCTTCCTGATAAGGGTAGTATTGAATATGATGTCTTTCCCAAGATAAATTTCAGGATGTTTAAACATCTCGGTTTCTGGAAGCCTGTTAATAATAAGAAGGATATATCTGAATTCGAGAAAGCAGACCTTCCTGAAGTTATTAAAATACTGATAAAATAAGCTTTTAAATTTTCTTATAGCTACATTATCATGGATAAACAGATATATTATGAAGCTCTTGATAAGAATGATCATATGCCTTTGGAAGATCTTGCTGATCAATATGATTTTAATTCCGTATTTAATCCATTAAGATCTGCTTTCATGTTAGAAGATTGTGATAGGCATTTTACATGGGCTGATTTTTCAGATGATAAGAGATTTAATCGTAGAGAATATTGGAATGATATTTATTGTGATAAGTTTACAAGATCTAAAGTAGTGGGAATGTATGAATTCTTTATTGATTGTTGGACTTTAAAAGAGAATAAAAAATTAGTGATTGCTGCTGGAGAGTTCCCTCATGGTGACATTGTTGGTGATAGGGATTCTTTGAAAGCAGAATTTTTGTATAAAGTCAGAAATCAGATTTATTTTCCTAAAAATGGTCCTTTTGCATCAGCTCTTGTCCTTGGAACTTTTATTGGTTGGTCAACTGATAACCTCGTGGCAGGTATTGCTGCTGGTGTTTTTGCTGGTATTATTACAAGTAATCGTTTAAGACTTCATGTTCCTAATGGTTATAGTGCTATTGATTATATCATTGATAAGAATAAATAATTTTCACAACATTTTTAAATAAATATTATTGTTTTATCTTATGCAGAAAACTACTAATCTTTTCACACTGATTATTCTAGCTATTGTATCTTTATTATCCTATTTTATGGCTGTTAATACTCCTACTACTTTTTTCACTCAATTTTCAGGTTTGACTGCTTTTATGTTATTATGCATTACATTAATTATTGGTCCTTTAGTTGTTCTTAATCCTAAGGTCTTTGCTCCTTTGCTTGAACCTAGAAGGTCTATTGGTATCATTACTTTTGTTTTTGTATTAATTCATTTTTTTTCAGTTCTGATCTGGGGTTTTCAATGGAATTTTTTATTGATCTTTAATTTCCCTCCTATAGTTATCGGATTTTTTGCAGCTGTATTGATGTCTATCTTATTTTTGACATCTAATGATTATTCTATGAGAAAATTAGGAAAATGGTGGAAGCGTATTCATCGTCTTAATTATATAATCTTTATATTAGCATTTATTCATTTTGTTTGGATGTCTGGTATATTCTCAGGTTTTGATCAATTGAATATTGTAGAGTTTATTATGATGATATTAGGTGTTATTACTATTATACTTCAAGTTTCAGGTTTTGTTAAAAGAAAAAGAATGTCATCTAATAAATCTAATAATGTTTAAAATTAAATATATTACGCCCCGGGCGAGATTCGAACTCGCGTCAGAGCCTTTCTCCTGAATTTTTGTTCAAACCTTTTTATAAAAAGTTTGTTTCGAGAGGGCTCTATCCTTGACCGGGCTAGACGACCAGGGCTTGTTTTTTGTTATTAACTGTTGTTTTATAAAATTATTCCTTTTATCTTTCTCTTAATCTGCATCTTACAAGTGATCTATCATCATATGTCAAATATAATAATGGTCTTTCATCTCTGTATTGTGTTGATGATATTATCCCTATTCTATGTCCTGTTATTCCAAAATCTTCTAATTTTAAATTCCCTTCTTTATCAATATGGTTTTTTCCTTTATTGTCAGGCAAGTACCATAATCTTCGATTCTTGTCTATTGCTAGGAAACTACGATCTGTAAATGTTGGTGCTACTGATACTGAATCATATGGTACTCTTATATTATTTCTTCTCGGATCTTTTGTTTTTCCACCTTTTATTCTGTCTAGCCATGCTAAAGAGGAAAGTTCTTGTGTTCCTTTTAATAGTACATACGGATGTGCTTGTGGTTTTTTATTATATTCTGTTCTTATGTCATCATATCCTATAGCGAATAATCTTGGTGTTCTTCCTTTAGTCATAAACTTATTATTGAACTGCAGGTTCATTCCATTCATTCTATCCATTTCTTTTTCAGAGAATGCATGTAATGCATCTTGTGTACTTGCATATAATGGCCATATTATTCTGTTCATCCCATTTATTATATGTTCTGGGTTATCATCTAATGTATAATTTCTATGCATTGATATCCTGAATCTTAAATCTTCTATTTTATTAAATTCTATCTCATCAGGATGTAAGTCTATTATTAGTCTTATTATCTCTATTGTTTTATTATCTGTTAAACCAAGTAAATATCCATCAAGTGGTAAGTATTGTCTTGTAAATCCTGTGAATGTTAATTCTTTTATGCTTGTTCCAATATCTTGGCTTGCAACTTCTTTTCCATCTGTATCATAAATTATTAAATCTTTATCATCAGATATTGCTATTAGGTCTTTGACTACCCTGCCTATATCATGTGGTAAGTGCAGTCCTAGGTTTAATATTGCTGCTCCTGGAGAAAATTCTGCATATTCTGTTTCTCTTTCCAATCTTAGGTCAATAGTCATTGTTTTACCATTTCAATAAGATTTATAATGTTAGCGGGCTCGGTGGGACTTTCATTCTCTCTTTAGTTTTTGCCGAAGCTTTTTTCTAAAAAGATTCAATTTTGAACCCACGACCCATAGATTAAGAGTCTATTGCTTTTGGCAACTTTATAACTTTCTTAAGCTACAGAGTTTCCACCAAGCTGAGCTACGAGCCCTTGATTTTTAGGCTATAAGAATTAAATATAAACCTTTCTAGTTGTTGTTTTATTCTGTACAATCAGTTGGAGGATCATCCTTATGTGTTTCTATATCCTGTATCATTCCTAGTGCCGTCTCTTTTTGACTGCCATCTGACTCTCTTGCCATTCTTTTATAGAATAATATTGCATTGCTTAGGAATACTCCTGCTCTGGCAGTTTCTCCTTCGCATTTTAAATCTTCTGCTAGAGCTTGGTATGCTGAAGCTGTTGCACTATAGTATCCTATTTTTCTTTCTGATCTTGGTGTTTGTACTGATGCGCATAAATCATATATTTCTGCTAATTTGTTTATATCTTTTAAATCTGCCTGGAATATTCTTCCTTCTGGTATTATTGTATCATCATCTAAGCATTCTATTGTACGCACTTTAGTCTCTCTAGTATCATATACTTCACCTTTTCTAGTCTGTTCCTGATATGCTCTTACAACAGGTCCTAATTCTGTTGCTGCATATTTTCTCTGTCCTAATGTTCCATGTTTGCTTGTTGTGAATAATGATAATATCCTGTCAAGATCTCCAGTTTTTTCATCACATACTAGTCTTAATGCTTTGTCTCCTCCTGTTCCTGTCTTGCACCATCCTTTGACTTTTAGTTCATTAGCACGTGCTTCTAAGCTTTCTAATATTGCATTTCTGGTTCTTGTCTCAAATACCTCTCTTGCTTCTTCTGATGGTGTTATAACATATTCCTGTCCGTTTAGTATTATTGTATATATTATTGTTGTATCTCTTAATTTTCCATCATTGAATGCTGAATATACTTCTGCTATTCCTAAAGCTGTTAATCCCCCTTTTGATCCTAGTGCTAGGCTGTTATCTTCACGTCCTGCTTTTCTATATTCTGTTATATCAAATCCTAACCCATCTAAATATTCTATGAACTTTGTGAATCTCTGTTCGTTTCCTGTTTTATCATTTTTTCTTTTGAATAAGTGTTTCCATAAATTTACTGTTATTGGATTGTTTGATGCTGTCAATGCTCTTCTTAATGACATTGGCGGATGTGTTTCTCCGTTCCAGTTTCTTACTCCAGCTCCTTCCTCGCTCCATATACTATTTGGATTTATTTTCTCATATTGATACGCATATGCATACAATAATGGTTTTATAACTGATCCTAATTCTACACTTGCTGTATCTTTGCTTGTTGCATAATTGAATTCTCCAATAGCTCCTCTATATTCTCTTCCTGCTATTAATGATACTACTCTTCTCTCTTTGTCTAATACAACTCCTCCAATATCTGCTAGTGGTTGTAATACTCCGTTTATTTCTACAAACGGATGCTTGAATTCTTTTTTTATTGCTGCTTCTAGTCTTAATTGGTCTTCATGTTTTATTGTTGTTTTTAATATTAATGAGTATGGTATATTATCATCCTGCATCATTTTATATAAGTCTATTCCGTATCTTTTTTGCAGTTCATCTTTTACTATTTCTAATGCTCCTGTGAATGTTGATGTTGTTGTTCTTTGTTTTGGTGATATTGTTATTGCAGCTGGATCTATCATTTCTTGATATTCCACTTCACTTATTTTATCATCTCTATGTAATTGTTCTACAAATCTTTTATATCTATCATATTGTAGCTGGAATGGATCTAATGTTTTCACATTTCCATTTTTGTCTTTGATATCTATTTTTCTTAATTTAGGGTTTAGTCCTGGTGCTTTTACTAATACTGCTAGGAATGCTGCTTCTGCTTTTGTTAATTCTAATGCTGATCTTCCAAAGTAATCTTGTGCTGCAGCTTCTACTCCGTAGTTTCCTCCTGCAAAGTATGATGTATTTGCATAAAAACATATTACATCATTTCTTGGTAATGCTCCTAATTCTAATGAGTATACTATCTCTTCTAATTTTTCTTTTATTCCTTTCCATCCTTTTCTGTTTTTGCTTGCCTGATTTTCATCTAGTGTTGCCATCTTTGCAACTTGCTCTACTAGTCCAGATCCTCCAGGCATATTTCCTTTTCTTCCTGCTTTTATCCATCTTGCAGCAGCAGCTATTTTTCCCCAGTAATTTATTCCTCCGTGATCATATGCTGCATCATCCTCTCTTGCTACTATCATCTGTATTATGTTTGTATCTCTATTTAGTATGTCGCATGATAGTTTTTGGCTTGTTGATGCTTTTCTATATATTGGATAGTTTGTGTCATCACTCTCTATGCTTATCTCATTTGTTTCTGTTGCTGGAAATTCTCTTATGAAATCTGTATCTGGGAATGCATCTTTGTTTTCCTCATGTTTTTCTGGTGTTCTGTTTTGTATCTTTGCTTTGAATGCATCTCTTTCATGTATTGCCTGCCAGTATTGTCCGTTTTCTGAATGAGATTTAACAGTTTTTATGATTTTTCCTTCTATATATCCCGGTATTCCTGTATATTGATCTAATGGTATTGATAATGCAGCCACTAATGCTAGTCCTAATCCTAATCTTCTTAATTTAGATCCTAAAGACCTGCGAGTTCTATGTTTTTCTGGTCTGTAACTATAGTTTTGCTGTTTTGGTTGATGAATTTTTTTAGGAGTTTTCTCTCTATTCTTATATCTTTCAAATATTCCCTGTCCCTTTATTTTTGCCATTTTTATAGTATTTATATAGGAAATAACCTTTAAAAACCTTACTATCTTTACCACTTCTACGTGACATCATAAAATACATTAATAACAGTGTTTTAAAGGCTTATAATGGCAGATTACCAAGAAATAAGCTTAAAAAGCGAAGCTAAAACCTTAGAAAAGGCTTTCTCTTTAATAGCTGTTGAATTCTCAAAAACAGTTTATAAAGGAAATCTGAATAATGAAATAAATAAGTCTATAATGTTCCGTTCTCAGAACCTGAAATATTTATTATATAATTACATAAATAAATTAAATGAATTATTGTTAAATGAATGTTTTATTCTATCTGAAGTTCAGGATTTAAGTATAAACATGGTAAATAATGATTACATGTTATCATCTGTTGTTGCAGGCTCTAAGATTAAAGGCAATGAGATTGATGTTTTAGTGAAAGAGATATCTAAGAATGTATTGATCAAGGAAGATAAAGATGGTTGCCATGTTCAGATTAGTTTATTAGTTGAGGAAAAAAATGAGATATAAATTCTTTGATCATACAGCAGATGTTATGTTCGAGGCTTATGGTAATGATTTAGATGAACTATTCGAGAATGCAGCATTAGCTGTTGAAGAAATAATGGTTAAATTAAGCACATTAGGAAATAAATCAGTTTATACTATAAAATTATCAGCAGATTCTCTTGAAGATTTATTATATGATTTTTTATCTGAATTGATATTTGTTAAAGACACTGAAGGATTATTATTTAATAAGTTTGAAATAAATATCTCTGAAAAAAATAATAAATATTCTATTAATGCAAAATGTTTTGGTGAGATTATTGACAGAAAAAAACACCAGTTAAATGCTGATGCTAAAGCAATAACAAAACATAAATTTGAAATTAAAAAAACTAAAGATAAATATATAGCACATGTTATTGTTGATATCTAATTATCAAATCTATAACTTCTTATATCTTGTAAATTTTTTTCTAATTCTTCATAAAATTCTCTTGACTGTATTGATAATTCTCCTATATTTACTTCATTTAATAATAATCTTAAATATCTTAATTCTATCACTCTACCTTCATGTTCTATTTCAGGTTTTATTCCTGATTCCATTAATATAGCTAATCTATGGCTTGATATCCTAAAATCAGTATCTAATGGTGATATAACGTATGTTTTTGAATAATTTGGGTTTCTTACATAGACTCCATTCTCATAAATCCACCATCCTCTCTCTCCTATTTTTGATACTATATCTCTTATCTCTATCATAACTATTAGTTGCTTGCTAAAAATTTAAAAAGTTTATTATTCTTTAATATCTATGAAAAAATATTGATTATCTTGATATTAATTGTATCTTGCACTAAATATATAGCCAATTATTATAAATCACAAAATACAACTAGTATTATGAAATTAACAAGTTCAGAGTTCTTGGATGGGAAGAGGATTCCTATTAAATATACATGTGATGGTATTAATCTCTCACCTCCTTTGATGATTAGTGATGTTCCTATTAATACTAAATCTTTGGTTTTGATTATGGATGATCCTGATGCTATTAAAGCAACTGGCAAAGTATGGGATCATTGGGTTGTTTTTAATATTCCTCCAGAAACTGTTAATATTAAAGAAGGAGAAAACCCTAAAGGAATCATTGGAAAAGATAGTAGGGGATTAAATGATTATAGTGGTCCATGTCCTCCTGATGGTGAGCATAGATATTTCTTCAAAGTTTTTGCTTTGGATAAAATGTTAGATCTAAAACATGGTTATTCTAAGACTCAAGTAGAAATTGCTATGAAAGGTCATATTTTAGAAGAAGCAGTTTTGATGGGAACTTATAAGAGGGTTTAATATTTTCAATAATTTCTTAGTAACACTTATAAATTTCAAAATATAAATAATAATGTGAAAGATTATTCTAAATTATATGCAATTATATTCTGGTTGTCATTACTATCAATACTTGTCTGGTTGATATTGAAAGTTTTAGGAATTATTAATACTCCATTATGGTTAGAATTATTTCCTTTATTTAGTGCTATTTTTGGTGCTGGTGCTTTCTTTCAGATGAGTTTCGACATGAGAAAAAGGTTAAGTAAATTAGAGAATAGGACTGAAAAAATAGCAAGCGGTTTAACAACTGTTGAATTTGATATAAAATATATAAAGAAGGAAATGCAAAACCTAGGCAAAGCGTTGTGAATATTGCACAGAGTTTAAACCAAAACTTTATAAAAACGATATCTAGTACAAATTTATGTCAAATATCCCAAAAGATATAAAACAAATAGAAGAAGCAGTATGGGAAATTCCTGCTTCTTTCAAGCAAGGTATGAATGTTCCAGCAAGAGTTATAGCTAGTAAAGAATTGCTTAATTCAATGGATGCTGGTGTTTTTGATCAATTGACTAATATGGCCTGTCTTCCTGGTGTTGTTAAATATGCTATGGCTATGCCTGATGCCCACTGGGGGTATGGTTTTTGTATAGGGGGGGTTATTGCTACAGATCCAGAAAATGGTGGTGTTATCTCTCCTGGTGGTGTAGGATTTGATATAAACTGTGGCATGAAAACTATAATCACTAATTTAACTATTAAAGATGTTCAGCCTAAAATAAAAGAATTAGTTAATACACTATATGATGCTGTTCCTTCAGGTGTGGGTTGTAAAGGTTTTGTTAAGGTTAATAATCAACAGTTTAGTGAAGTTATGGATAATGGTGTTAAATGGTGTGTGGATAACGGTTATGGCTGGAAGGAAGATTTAGATAGGATAGAAAGTTCTGGTAAGATTGAATGGGCTGATTCTTCTAAGATATCTCAAAAAGCAAGAGCAAGAGGTATTGACCAATTAGGAACTTTAGGTTCAGGTAATCATTATCTTGAAATTCAGCATATAAAAAAAGAAAATATTTTAGATGAGAAAATTGCTAAAAGGTTTGGTATTTTTCCAGATCAGATTGTGGTTACATTTCATTGTGGTTCTCGTGGTTTCGGTCATCAAGTTGCTACTGATTATTTAAAAATTTTTGAAGGTGCTATGAAAAAATATAATATTAGAGTTAATGATCCTGAATTATCTTGTGCTCCATTTTCAAGTCATGAAGGTCAGGATTACTATAGTGCTATGGCATCTGCTGCTAATATGGCTTTTGCTAACAGGCAGGTTATTACACATCGTATTCGTGAGTCTTTTGAAAAAGTTTTCAAACAAAAAGCAGAAGATATGAATATGCACTGTGTTTATGATGTTGCTCATAATTTAGCTAGATTACAAGAATTCAAAGTTGATGGTAAGAAGAAAAAATTAGTTGTTCACAGGAAAGGTGCAACTCTTGCTCAAGGTCCTGGTAATCCTGAAGTTTCTAAATTATATAATGATATTGGATCTCCTGTTATTATTGGTGGCAGCATGGAGACTGGAAGTTATCTTTTGGTTGGAACAGAAAAAGCTGACAATGAAACTTTCTCCTCAACGTGTCACGGAAGTGGTAGAGTGATGTCTCGTAATCAGGCTAGAAGAGAATTTAAGGGAGAGTCTTTGCAAAAAGATATGGAATCTCGTGGTATTTACGTTAAGACAGGTTCTTATTCTGGTCTTGCTGAAGAATCTGGTTCTGCTTACAAATCTGTTGATTTAGTTATTGATTCTGTTGCTAAAGCAGGTATATGCAGACCAATTATAAAAATGATTCCTATTGGTAATATAAAGTAAACTAAGATTTATTCTAAAACAAATTTAAATTTTATATCTGCAAATTTTACTTAAAATAAGTTTTGATAGTTTTATGATGCATAGTTAGTATTATAAGACTGATGAACATACCATATCTATGATTCATATAGATGGTTCCATTGGCGGAGGTCAGATATTGCGTACCTCTTTAAGTTTATCAGCTTTAACTTCTAAATCTTTCAAGATTATTAATATTCGTAATAAAAGACCTAATCCTGGTTTGCAAGCTCAACATCTTACAGCAGTTAACGCAGTTTCTAAGATTTGTAATGCAGAAGTTAATGGTAATATTTTACACTCTCAAGAATTAGAATTTATTCCTTCTAAAGTTGTCTCTTCTGATTATAAATTTGATATTGGTACAGCTGGTTCTACAACTCTGGTTTTACAGACTTTATTGCCTCCATTATTATTCTCTCAAAATAAGTCTCATATAGAGATTATTGGTGGTACTGCAAATCCT
>JWKX01000015.1 GCA_000806155.1 archaeon GW2011_AR18 | reverse complement strand
TAGAACAAGGTAAGATTTTAACTGAAAAATATCTTCATTCTGATTATCCAAGATTAGTTGAGGAAGTTGTTGTTAATTTATGGAAAGGTCGTGATGCTAAGCCATATTTTGATTTAGTTAATTCTCTAGAATATCTTCCAGGTGTTAAGCAAATGTTTGATTACGTTAAGTCTAAAGGTTTTATCTCTGCCCTAATATCAGCTTCTAGTATTGAAGTTGCTCGTAGAGTTCAGAAAGATTTTGGTGTTGATCATATTTTCGCAAATGAGTTAATAATTAGAGATAATAAAGTTTCAGGTGAATTTCTTTGGCCTTTAGGTGCTGGTAAAGAAAAGAAAGCTGATATTATTAGAAATCTATGTAATGATCTTAATATCTCTCCTAATGAAACTATTTACATTGGTGATTCTGATAAGGATATTGAAGCTTTTAAAGAAGTTGGTTTATCTATTGCTTTTAATAGTAATTGTAAAGAATTAAAAGATATCGCAACTTTTGTTGTTGATTCTGATAATCTTTCTAAAGTTTTGAAATATCTTCCCAAATAATTATGATTTTTTCAATTTTTTTTGAGTGAAGTTTATAAACTTTAAAGTCTATATAGTATTATGGTTGATAATGCTCTTGTTGTTTTTCAGGATAAGAAGATTCGTAGAGTTTTTCATAATAATGAATGGTATTTCTCTGTTGTTGATGTAATTGAAGCTCTGACTGATAGTCCTGCTCCAAGGCAGTATTGGGGTAAGATTAAAGATAGAGAGTTTATAGCACTTGAGTTGTCCCCAATTTGGTTACAACTGAAATTGTTATCTTCTGATGGTAAAAATTATGATACTGATTGTTCTAATACTAAGGATATGTTTCGTATTATTCAGTCTATTCCTTCTAAGAAGGCTGAGCCTTTTAAGTTGTGGCTTGCTCAGGTTGGTTATGAACGTGTTCAAGAGATTGAGAATCCTGAATTATCTCAGCAAAGAATGAAGGAATTGTATAAAGCTAAAGGTTATTCTGATGATTGGATAGAAAAAAGAGTTCGTGGTATAGCAGTTCGTCAAGAACTTACTGATGAGTGGAAGAAAAGGGATGTAAAAGAAGATATTGAGTATGCAATACTTACTAATGAGATATCTAAAGCAACCTTCGGTAAGACAGTTGAAGAGTACAAAGAATTCAAGAAGTTAAAAAAAGAAAATCTAAGAGACCATATGAACGACCTAGAACTAATATTCACAATGCTAGGTGAAGCTTCAACAACCAGGATTGCAAGAAATAAGAACGCTCAAGGTTTTTTTGAAAATAAGAAGTCTGCTCAAAAAGGTGGGAAGATAGCAGGAGATGCCAGGAAAAAATTAGAAATAGAATCAGGAGAAAAAATAGTAACTAAAGAGAATTATCTGAATGAGCCTGAAGAGTTGAAAAGAAAGAAGTTATCTAAGAAATAATAACTCTTTTATCATCAATAACTTTTTAAAACATTAAATACTTTTAATATTCATGTCTGACTTATTCAAGGATATATTGCATGGTAATGAATCATTATTCCTTAATCCTCAGTTCCTAGATTCTGATTTCATCCCTCCTATTATTAAATTCAGGGAGAATGAACAGCAGTACATAGCAGAATGTATTAAACCATTATTGATGAAGAGAGACGGCAAGAATCTTCTTATTAAAGGTTCTCCTGGTATTGGCAAGACTTTGGCTTCTAAGCATGTTTTATCTGAACTGAAAAAAGATTCTAATGATATTTTTTGTGTCTATGTTAACTGCTGGAAAAAAGATAGTTCTTTCAAGATTCTTAATGAGATATGTTCACAGTTGAATTATAAATATGTTTTCAATAAAAGTTTTGATGTTCTTATAAAAGATATAAGTGAATTGATTAATCAGAAATCTTTTGTTATTGTTTTAGATGAAATTGATAGGTTGACTGATAATACTATTCTTTACTCTTTATTAGAAGATATTTACAGGAAATCTATTATAATGATCACAAATGATGATGAGTTCCTTTCAAATTTGGATCCTCGTATAAGGTCTAGGATGATTCCAGAGACTTTGGATTTCAAGGCTTATACTGCTGATGAGACAGATTTTATATTAAGAGAACGTGCTGATTATGCTTTTGTTAAGGGTGTTATTGATGATGAATGTTTTGAACTTATCTCAGAAAAGGCTTTTGAATTCAAGGACTTAAGGACTGGGTTGTTCTTATTGAAAGAATCTGGTGAGATTGCTGAATCTAAAAGTTCAAGAAAAATAATTCCAGAACATACCATGAAAGCTTTGGAAAAGTTGAATTCATCTTTAATTAAAGAAATAAATGATGATAATAAAGATGTTATTGATCTTATTAAAAACAATTCTGGCAAGACTACTGCTGAAATATTTAAAGAATATGAATCTAAATCAGGTAAGAGTTATCGTACTTTTCAGAGAAAGATTAAGGATCTTGAAAAAATGAATATTATAACTCTTAAAGAGATGAATAAAGGTCGTGAAGGACGTTCTACTATTGTTGAATTCAATCAGAAAATGTTAGTTGATTATTAAAGTTTTATCTCATCTAATCTTACTGGTTCTCTTCCACATTCTCTGCTAAGTCTCTCAAAGTTAGAATTATAATATGAATATACAACTGCTATTTCAGGTCTGCATCCATTTTTCCATCTCTCTTTAGTTTTATCTATAAACTCTGGCATATTATAATTTAATGGTCTCTCTCTATCATGGCTGTGATCCTCTCTATCACTCATTAGGTATACAACATTTCCCCAATCATCTACTACAAATACGATTCCATGGATTTTACATAAGTCTTCTAATCTGATTTGAGTTAAAATACCATTAGAACCAGCACTTATGTTATCTTCACGTGGTTTATTTGTTATTATATAAGGGATATAATCCATTTTTCTATGTCCTTATTCTGAAATGTTGTTTTTATATTTAAAATTTCCCATTCTATTTCATGACACGGCACTTATATTTCCTTTCGAAATGCATTATTTTGCCATCTCTCCACTGGACACGACAAACTTACGCGCCAGGTTTATAAACAAAGTTTCATACTTATATTATAACACTTAGGAGGTGCCAACAATGCTGCCAACAGAACTTGAACTTGAATCCGTATCCAGGCTTTTTAGTATTCAGATGAGAAGACTTCCATTGAACAGGACTATTAACTTGTCTTTGAAGAGGAAGTAAAAATGAGAAGCAAAAAACACCTTAAGATGTGGGTAGAAGAGATGTTATCTAATGATGAGATAAGCCCTGAAGAAGAAGGATTTTTGATGGGTTATATGGATTTAGATGAATAGAAAGACTTAATATTCATTTTATTTCTATTAATTTTTATGAAGATTTTAGCTTTCACTGATACTCATGCTGATATAGAAGACTTAGAAAAGATTAAGTCAAAAGCTTTGAAGGAAAAACCTGATATCATTGTATGTTGTGGTGATATCTCTGTTTTCGGTAATGGTTTAAACTTTGCATTGAGTTTCATTAATGATCTTAAGATTAAGACTCTTATAGTTAAAGGAAATCATGAGACATCAAAAGCTTTGGAAGATGCATGTTCAAGGTTCAAGAATATAATTAATATAAGTAATGCTGGCACTTTTGAATTAGATAATTATCTATTTTTCGGTTATGGTAATAATGGTTTCTCTCATGTTGATGAAAAATTTGAAAGACTATCATCTAAGTTCATTAAAACATTTGATAGCTCTAAAAAACTTATTTTTATCACTCACGCCCCGATATACAATACTAAATTAGACAAGTTGCCTGTTGGTCATTGTGGTTCTTTAAGTTCTAGAAAATTTGTTGAAAAAGTTTACCCAGTATTGACTTTATGCGGACATTTCCATGAAACATTTAAAGTTAAGGATAAGATAAAAAATTGTTTGATAATAAATCCCGGACCAGATGGAATGATTATAGAAATTTAAAAAAGAAAAAGAGTTTATCTCTTCCTCTTCTTTGCTTTACTTGACTTACTCTTTGTTTTTTTCTTTTTTGCTGCCATTTACTTTTTCACCTCTTTTTCCCAGTCGAAGACTTAGGAATATCACCTATTGCTATTCATGAATGAATTTGTTTATATAGTTTACTGTTTTTATGCTCGTAAAAATATTTTTTGATAATTTGAGAATATTATTTTTTCAACTTCTTCTGTTTCCATGTTTTTTATTTTTGCAATTATTTTTATTGTCTCTTTTATATTGCTGGGCTCTGATCTTTCTCCTTTCACAGGACTTAAATATGGTGCATCTGTCTCTGTTAAAATATTATTTAATGATACTCTTTCAACTAATTCCTGAAAATGTTTTAATCTTGTTATTACAGCTGGTATTGAAAATGAATATCCTAATTGTTCCGCTCTCTTTGCTAATTTTAGATTTCCAGTAATGCTTTCCTAAAAGCTATCTTTTGTTCTTCTAATCTTGAATCTTCTGCAGAATTATCTAATCCTATTTCTCCTATAGCTATGATCTTATCCTTATTTTTTCTTATGAACTCTATCTCTTTATCAACATCTATTTTTTCTACATCTCTTATTACATCATCTTTGAATCCTAAACCAACAGCATCTAATGGATATATTCCCAATGATGGTTTTATTATATCATATTTTTTTGCTAATTCTAAGACTTTTTCGTTTGTTGAATGATTTACTCCAGAAACAACTATTGCAATTAATCCTACTTCTTTTGCTCTTTTTATTACTTCATCTAGGTCTTTATCGAAATGAGAGAATAAAATATGGCAATGTACATCAATTAACATAAAATTTAGTATTTATCATTCTATATAAATATTTATATATTATGGGATTTTTAATTAATTTAATGGAAATAAAATTATTTGCAGCAACCAAAGCTTTTATTGTTCATGATGGTAAAATTCTAATTCTTAGAGAGTCTAATAAATACCAAGATGGAACTAATGTTGGAAAGTTTGATATTGTTGGTGGAAGAATTAATCCTGGTGAAAGATTTGATGAATCATTATTAAGGGAAATTAAAGAAGAAACTGGTTTGAATGTAAGATTAGGTAAACCTTTTCATGTTGACGAGTGGAGGCCTGTTAAAAATAATGAACAATGGCATATTGTAGCCACTTTCTTTGAATGTTTTTCAGATTCTGATAATGTTATCTTAAGCGAAGATCATGATAAATATGAATGGATTGATCCAAAAAGTTATAAGGCTTATAATTTAATCCAGAATTTATTTCCTGCTTTTGAAGCTTATCTGAAGAAATAATTATTTAAAAATAAATTTTCCAAATATTACATATAACAATAATAAAAATAATAATACTAACACTATTATCATTATTGTGTTGCTTGAATCTCCTTCTGTATTCATTTTTTCTCCATTTTTGATAATCTTAATTCAATATTATTGAATCTTGTTTCAATATCTAATCTTTTGTTTAACTCGTTTATATTTCTTTTGTTAAATTCTATTTGGCTAAACTTTTCCCATGTAATGACACTTACTATAAATATTAATGCTATCACAGATATTAAAGTAATGTTCTCTGGTGAAATAATAATTCCTGCTCCGGTTAATAATGCTAAAACTATTGATATTATTGTAGTTGATCTTGTGAAAATTAGATTTTCCATAAAAATAATCTAATCTTATTATTTATAAGTCTTATTTAGTATTTGCCGTAAATCTTTCAATTAATTTAGAATAATAACATTAGAGGACTTACTATAAACTTAATTAATTTCCATATGAATGGCCACATATTGAATAATATCAATGCTAGCACTATGAATGATACAATGCTTAAAGCTTTCATTGCTTTTTTCTTGTCTTTTGTAATATGGAACATTCCAACATAGAACATCCTTCCCCCATCTACTGGTCCTAATGGCAATAGATTGAATAATCCTACTCCTAAGCTTATATTGAATAACCAGAATAATAATAATCCTATCCATGCATATACTGGATATATTTTTTTATATTCCTCTTTTACCTCTGTTTTATATCCTGATATTCCAACACCTAATACAACTTCGTTTTTTTCATTGTTCCCTAATTCTATTTCATAAATTCCTTTATCAGTTTTAACATTTATTATATCTCCTGCTTTATGTTTTTTTAATACATCAAAATCATCGATATTATCTATTTTTACACTGTCTATCTCTTCTATTACATCGCCTGCTAATATTCCTGATTTATTTATCTGGAAATTATTATCTAAACTTGCTATTTGTACTCCTTTCACTTCTACCATGTTTGAAGCTAAAGGAGAAATTACCAATCCTATAAATACTAATAATATTAATGCTAATACAATATTTGAGAATGGTCCTGCAGATATTACTTGCAATTGTTCTTTTGTTTTTTTCTTCTCTAACTGTTTTTCATCAGGTTCTACAAATGCTGCTAATAATGGTCCTAGGAATGCAAATCCTGTTGATTTTATCTTTACATTTATTAATCTTGAATATATTCCATGGCAGAACTCATGTATTGTTGCAACAATTAATATTGATATTATCCAGTGCCAGAATGATAATGTAGGTAACCCTGGTATATCTACTCCAGGTAATACTGGTGCTAATCCTGGAGGTCCAGTTGGTATAATTATTAAATTATATGCACTCTTGAATAAGAAGAATATTGTTAATCCCATTCCTAAAAATCCTATTACTATGCTGATGTTTCCTAGAATATTTAGTGTTTTAGGAAACTTTTTTGCAATCTTATCCATTAATTGTATTCCTATCTTTGTTTTATATAATGCAAATATTTTCCATTGTACTTCAAACTTGTTTCTGTAAATTCTGAATATTGTATATAGAATTAGATAAAACACTACTAATAATATTAAATCCCAATTCATTATTTCATCCTCTTCTCAAGTTTTTTAAATTAGTTGATATAAAAATGTTTCTACTGGTCTTTTAATTCTTTCATTTCTCTCTCTCTATTTGATAGAGATACTCAATTGTTACATTTAATTTTGTTATAAAATGCTATATTTTATTACCATAATATTTAACAAACATCTCTTTTTACTTATCTTATGAAAAGGATTGATTTTTCAAGAGAATCTCCTTTCCCTTTAATTATTGAATCTGATGGAAGAAATGGGAGAGTTTCTATTCCTAAAGAATTTTTAGAACTTTATGAAAATACAAAATATATAGAAAATAAAAATTTATAGAATTACTTCTTCCTTACTGTTCTTAATGCTAATGAGCCGCAGTTTCTGCATGTTACTTTCCCTCTTCTTACTTTTGATGGGTCTGCTCTTTTTCTGCTCTTGCACTTTCTGCATACGAATATGTTTTTGTACAATCTTTGATTTGCTTCTGGGAATTTTACCATGTTTTTACTTTCCTTGTTTCATTACTTTCTTATCCATTACTATCCAGTATACTACTTGTCCATTCTCTTTTATCTGGTCTTTCATATCTTCTGGAATTTCTAGATCGAATGTTTCGTAAGTCTCATTATCCATTACATTTGCTTTTCCTGAACCTACTGATAATACTTGTGCTATTTTTTTCTCTATGATTGGTACAACTACATTATCGCTTCCAGGATATAATTCAATTCTCTTCTGTCCGTCTATTATCCCTACAGCTTCTATCCTGCATTTTGCAGATCCATGTTTTCCTGTCTTGCTTGTTTGTATGCTTTTCACTACGCATGCCTGATTCTGGAATATTACATAGCTTCCTACTTTCAGGTTTCCTGCTGTTGTTAATCTTGTCTCTGCCATTGTTTGTTGTAGACTACGTATTCTTTATAAATGTTTCTCAGTTTTGTTTTATTAGAATCTATTTTAACAAAAAACTTAAATATACTATACTTTTACTCCAATTTATGGTTTTGACTAAAGAATCTGACTTTGTTGAGATTGATTATGTTGGCAGGATTAAAGAATCAAATAAGATTTTTGATTTGACTTTTGAAGATTTAGCTAAAAAAGAGAATATTCAGAGTGTCGGTCATCATCATTACGGTGCTAAAGTTATCTGTCTTGGTATGAATAATATTCTTTCTGCTATTGATAAATTCTTAATAAATAAAGAAACTAATAAAACTTACACTTTAGAATTATCTTCTGATCAGGCTTTTGGAAAAAAAGATCCTAAACTTATGAAAATTTTCCCTGCAGATGCTTTAAGAAAACAGAATATCAATCCAGTTCCTGGTCTGCAGATTAATGCTACTGGTTTGCTTGGTACTATTGTTAGTGTTGCAGGTGGAAGAGTTACTATAGATTTTAATCATCCTTTAGCTTCTAAAAATCTGGTTTATGAGCTTACTATTAACAAGATTGTATCTGATGATAAACAAAAGCTTTCTTCACTGGTTCAATCATTGATTGGATTGCATGATCATGATTTTACTATTAGTCTAGAAAACAATAAAGCAGTTATTAAATCTGGAACTAAACTTTCTGATCAGACAAAAGAGGTTTTTACTAAAAAAGTTAAAGTAATTATTCCTAATATTGATGTCTCATTTAGCGAATAAGAAAATCCTTTTCTACCATAATTAAATTTAAATATGAGTAAAAAATGTTTAGTGCATGGAAGGAATTTTACGTTCTGCTAATGAAAGAGCTTCTCAGGCTAGCTTCAAGCAGTCTCCTAGAAAAGTTACTGCTGTTGATGAGGAATTAGAGGAATTATTGACAAAGCAGAAAGCTAAGATTAAAGTTATTGGTTGTGGTGGTGGTGGTAATAACACTATTAATCGTATGTCAGAAGTTGGTATTGCAGGAACTGAAACTGTTGCTATTAACACTGATGCTCAGGATTTATTATATACTAATGCTAATATCAAGATTTTGATTGGTCGTGAACTTACTTCTGGTCTTGGTGCTGGTTCTATCCCTAAAGTTGGTGAAGATTCTGCTAGAGAAAATGAGAAAGAGATTAGAGATGCTATTCATGGTTCTGATATTGTTTTCATTACTTGCGGTTTAGGTGGCGGTACTGGTACTGGTGCTGCTCCTGTTGTTGCTGAATTAGCTAAGAAACAAGGAATATTGACAGTTGCTATTGTTACTTTGCCTTTTGCTATGGAAGGTCAGAGAAGATATGCTAATGCAATTGCAGGATTAGAAAAACTAGAGACTACCGTTGATACTTTAATTGTGATTCCTAATGATAAATTAATAGAATTATGTCATGACTTGCCTTTGCATACTGCTTTCAAGGTTGCTGATGAAATTTTAACAAATGCAGTTAAGGGTATTGCTGAATTAGTCACTAAACCAGGATTAGTTAATTTGGACTTTGCTGATATTAAGACAGTCATGGGTAAGGGTGGAGTTGCTATGATTGGTGTTGGTGAATCTGATTCAGATAATAGAGCAGTAGAATCTGTTGAGAAAGCTATCCAGAACCCTTTACTTGATGTTGATATTACTGGTGCTAATGGTGCTTTGATAAATATTCTTGGCGGTCCTAGCATGACTCTTGATGAGGCTAGGAAGATTGTTGAGACTATTACTGAAAGATTAGATGAGGATGCTCGTGTTATCTGGGGAGCACAGATTTCTGAAGATCTAGAAAATACTATTAGGACTTTATTGATTGTTACAGGAGTTACCTCACCTCAGATTTTTGGTGCTAGAAAAAATGCTCATAAAGGCGAAATTAAGAAAAAGACTATTGAGTCAGAATTAGGTATTGATTTTATTGAATAGTTTTTTATATCTTTTTATGATTTACTTATTATGGTATTACAAATTGATTTTAATAATAGGCATATAATTCAAGGGTATTTAGAGCAGACAATCAAACAGGTTGATATAGGAACTATAGATGATTTTAGTATTAAATATGATGGTAATTATTTAATATATCACATATTTGGTGGAGTTAATAAAGTAGATAAGAGAATACGTTTTGAGTTTGATTATTCACATAATCATAATGGGGATCAAATATCATTAAATTCTTTAGGGTGTCTTGCAAGAGTGCAGGAATACTTTGAAGAGATAAAGTGTCATGTTGTGTATTGTCAGCAAATCTCTTCAAGACATGATTTTGGGTTATTTAATAACTACTTTGTGTCTATAGAAGATGTTGGTGCAACAGAAAATTTTTTAGATTTTGGTATTGGGGGTTATTTAGGATCTTTTGAAAGATTTGAAAAATTTATTGAAATGGTTGTAAAAGAAAGACAAAATATCATTGATTCTCGTTCCAGAATAGATGTTGCGTATGGTAATATCAAGAAGTAGTTTATATTATCAGAAATGTATTATTCATAGTTAATGCAAAATTTTGTCACTAAAAACCTTTATATACTCTTTTTATTCATCTTTTTATATTATGGATAATGAAGCTAGCACGAAGCCCTCTATTAAACAGAGATTTAGTTCATTCATTATCGAATGCAAGAGGGTTTGGCAGGTAACTAAAAAACCTAATAAAGAGGAATTAAAAGTCATACTAAAAGTAACTGGCATAGGTATCTTATTGATGGGGCTTATTGGTTTTATTATTAACATGGCCTGGCAGTTGGGATTAAAATAAAAAAATGGAAAACAAATTATTCGCAGTGAGGACAACAGCTAACAGAGAAGAACAGGTAGTTGATTTTATTGAATCTAATGTCAAAAAAAAGAATTTAGAAGTTTACACTATTATTAATGCTCATGGTATGAGAGGTTATATTTTCTTAGAAGCTAAAAACTCTGAAGAGGCAGCTCAGGCTTGTTTTGGTATTCCTTATTCAAGAGGTCTTTTGCCTAAAGAAGTTTCTTATGCAGAGATTGAACCTATGCTTGAACAGATCAAAGCCCCTATTAATATACAGGATAAAGATATTGTTGAGATCATTCACGGTCCTTTCAAGAAGGAAAAGGCTAAAGTTAAGAGAATAGATGAAACTAAAGAAGAAGTAGTAGTTGAATTATTGGAAGCTGCTATTCCTATTCCTATTACAGTTAAGATGGATTGGGTTAAAGTTATCAGAAGAGAAGGCGACGAGTCTATTCAATCTGATGATGAGGATTGAATATTCTTTTTATTTTCTATTATTTATTATATAATACAATATCAAAACTAGAATAAGTTAGTCTGAATAATCTCTTCTATATACTTTAGGATTTAGCGAATAGCTATCTCTAAGTTTTGTTATTATTCCTATTTTAGTGAGGTGTGACAATCTCTGTTCAAAATCTCTTTTGGTAATGGAACCATTCTTCCTTATTCTGCTTAACAAACTTTTTGAATTAATCCTAGTATTACCTACGAACATCTTGTTTCCTCGGATAAAACCATAATTTATTATAAGTTCATCAATTTTTAAAGTATTATCTTCTTGAGTCTCATTATCAATTTCTTCACAATAATCTGTTGTTAATTCATAGAATACTCTTTCACTCTCATATAATAATCCTTTCGAATCTAGTTCCATTACCTTTTCATCAAGTTTGTCACAACATAATCTTTTTATTTTTGCATTTTCTAGATTTAATAGTCTTCTATAATAGGTTTTATTCTCATTATTAGAATGTTCCAGACTCTCTAAAATTGCACTATAAAATAAGATCTCTTTATCTACAGGATCAAGACCTAAATCTTTAGTCACTTTTAAATTTAATAGGTCATTAATGTTATCTTTTACAATTATCCTTAACATATAATCTTTAGTTCTCGCCCATTGTTCAGGTTGGTATCCAAATGCAGGATTTGTCATATAATCTCTATATCCCTGATAACTCACAATTCTAGATTTTCTTTCTTCCATTATAGATGATAACACCAAAAATATTAAAAACTTTATTAATGCCTCTACGAAAGCCTTATAAATTATCTTTTAATCCTAAAATTTAATATCTAAGTAAAATGGGAAAAAAACAGATTGTTGAAGCATTGGTTGAAGGTGGCAAAGCAAGCGCAGCACCACCTCTTGGTTCTAGTTTAGGACCTTTGAAAGTAAACATTGGTTTAGTTGTTTCTCAGATTAATGATAAGACTAAAGATTTCAAGGGTATGAAAGTTCCTGTTAAAGTTATTGTAGATATGGATAGTAAAGAATTCACTATAGAGATTGGTACACCTCCTGCTTCTCAGTTGATAATGAAAGAGATTAATTTGGATAAAGGTTCAGGAGAGGCTAAGGTTGTCAAGGCTGGAGTTATCTCTATGGAACAGATTTTCAAAGTTGCAAGAATGAAACATTCCTCTTTAATTGTTAATAATATGAAATCAGCAGTCAAGACTATTGTTGGTTCATGCCAGTCAGCTGGTATTTTGGTTGATGGTAAGGAACCTTCTGAGATTTTAAAAGAGATTGATGCTGGTAACTTTGATAATATAATTGAGAATGGTATTACTGAACCTAGTGCTGAAAAGAAAAAAATTCTTGATGAATTAGCTAGAGATATTGATAGTAAGAAGAAACAGAGAGTTAAAGATAAAGAAGCAGCTAAGGCAGCAGCAGAAGCAGCAGCAAAAGAAGCGGCAGCAGTTGCACCAGCACCAGGAGCTACACCAGCAGCAGGGGCAGCAACTCCTGGAAAAACAGCAGCACCAGTACCAGGAGCAAAACCTGCAGCAGCTAAGAAGTAAATTTATTTTTTAATTTCTATATAACACATTTTATTGATATCTGAGCACTGGACACGACAAACTTACGCGCCAGGTTTATAAATCAAAAAATTAAATTATTATTATGAAAAGATTAACAAATTTTGATAAAGAGAAACTCAAAAGTTTACAAAATCAAGGATTAAGTTTAAGAGAGATAAGCAAAATTACAAATATCCCTTTGAGTACGGTTCAATATTCTTTAAATAGGAATAATCTTAATCCTAGAACTAGAGAAATGAAATTACCTCATTCTAATTTCACACAAGGAGAATTAGTTGGTGCATTTGCTGGTGATGGTAATTTTTTCTATGATACAAATGGGAGAAGCAGACATTATAGAATTACCTACTGTTTGTCTTACAAGGATGATCAAGATTATGCCAAATATTTAAAAGATGTAATCTACAATATCGGCTTAAATCCTTGGACATTCATTAAGAGAGATAAAGGAAATCCTAGTGGACTGAATGTTGTTTTTAACTCGCGTAAATTTTCTGAATTCTTAAAATTTCACCTAATATGGAATGGAGTTAAAACTTATTCTGTTAATTTAAAAAATGATATTAATCATTATAATAAAGACTTTTTATTTGGTTTTGTTAGAGGTGCTATGGATACAGATGGTCATATGGGTGTTTATAATATTACATTCGGAGTTGTTTCTAAAGATTTAACTGAAAATATAAGAGCTATTCTAAGTTTATTGAAGATTGAAGCATTAGTAAAATCAAGAAAAGAGAAGAAGGGTAAAGATCTATATTATTTAAGAGTTAAAAAGAAATATCTTAGTATTTATAATGAAAATATTGGTTTTAGTAATCCTAGAAAACAAAAAAAGCTTTTAGAAGTTTTAAAAAGATAAATTTATAAAAAGACATCTATTCACTAATTTGTGGGCTTCCCAAAGCCAAGTTTATATATTGGGGATTTAGAAGCTTATGTTTCTATACCAAAATTATAGTCTAACTTGGTTAGGATCCGACCCTTGGGTGTATTATTCAAGGAAAGGTTGAGGTCCCGGATATTTCAGGAATATTTCTTGGAATAGGGAAATTCAAATCCGGGTAGCCCCACATTTTTATTTAAAATAGGTTTTATAGCATAATTTCTCAATTTTCCTAATTTTTTCTCACCCAATAGCTTTATAAATTAATTAAAAGTTCCATTGATACAATTATTATAAAGATTCTAAAAAAATGGCAGCAGGTACTAAAAAAATCGGTTCAGCTGGAAGATATGGTGTTCGTTATGGAGCAACCATCAAGCAGAAAGTTGTTGATATTGAAAAAAAACAGAAGGCTACTTACGAATGTCCTTCTTGTCATAAAATAACTGTAAAAAGGCTTGCTAAAGGTATTTGGAAATGTTATAAATGTTCTCATACTTTTGCTGCTAAAGCTTTTTCAGTGGGAGAATAAAATGACTAACTATAATTGTTTGGAGTGTCAGAAGGAGGTTCCTTTTGAGACAGTTAAGAAAAGAGTGAGATGCCCTTATTGTGGTTCTAAGATTTTATACAAGCCTAAGATTACTCAAACTGTTGTAGATGCTGTCTAAAATGGAATCTGAAGAAACTCAAAAGAAGATTGCTCAGTTGCAGTCTCTTGAACAGAATTTGCAGAATTTTCTTATGCAGAAACAGACTTTTCAGTCTCAGCTTATTGAGATAGAGAATGCTTTAGATGAGATAGAGAAGTCTTCAGGTAATGTCTACAAGATTGTTGGTTCTGTCATGATTTCTTCTAAGAAAGATGATATTAAGAAAGATTTGAATGATAAGAAGGAGATTGTATCTTTAAGGATTTCTAATCTTGAGAAACAGGAAGAAAAAATTAAGGATAAAGCTTCTAAATTGCAAAAAGAAGTTTTGAGTGAAGTTGGTGCTGATAGGGGTGAGGATGCATGAATGATGATATGCTTAATGAAATTTTAGAGAATCTTTCTTTGATAGAATCTGATACTGCTGTTCCTAAGAATGTCAGGTTGAAGATCAAGAATACTATGTCTATTTTGTTGAATACAGATGATAATAAGATCTTGAATGTTGATAAGTCTATTCAGGAATTAAGTGATGTAGCTGAAGATGCAGATATTCCTCAACATACTAGGATGCAGGTTTGGAGTGTTGTCTCTCTTCTTGAGAGCAAGTGATTGTTAGCAATTATATTTTCTAATTGTTATATTTATTTTATGATTGATTGAAAAAAGAAATGTTTATATAGACGTTGCGCTAATATCATATAAAATGGCAGGCGTATTTAATAAGTTATTCTCAAACAAACAGACTGTTAGTGATGATTTTTCTGATGATTATGTGGAGATTACTCCATCTAATGTTACAAAAGATGGTAAGGCTCGTGTTGTTGTCAGACCTTTTATCGTTGAAGATTTTGCTGATATTAAACCAGCTCTTGATGCTTTGAGAGAGGGTTACACTGTTGCTTTGATTAATATCAAGCCTTTGAAAGATAAGGATCTTGTTGAATTGAAGAGAGCTGTTAGCAAATTAAAAAAGACTTGTGAAGCTATCGAGGGAGACATTGCTGGCTTTGGTGAGGATTGGATTGTTATCACTCCAAGTTTCGCTCAGATTTACAGAGGTAGTGGTCCTTCTCCGACAGAACTTCCTCCAGAGCAATAATTTGGTAAGACAACTTTTAGTCAAAAATTTTCTTTATTCCCAATGTGAAAAATGCAAGAGTTTCTATAAGGAAGAATCTAATGCTAAGTCATGCCAGGATTTTTGTTCTAAATATTCTGAATCTAGTCCTCAGTTGATTAAGAATTCTGTTAAGTTGCTTTAATTATCTGTATATAATTTTTAGAAATTAATTTTTTATTTAGTTTTTATATCACAACATTTATAAATTTATTTTATCTCATCTATCTATGACTAAATCTAACGACGATGTTATGAAGAATGCTGAGACTATTAACGGTGAAAATTGTCCTATGTGTTCTAATAAGACTCTGACTTTATATGAAGCTGAACAGGATATTCCTTTTTTTGGTAAAGTTTTCTTGTTTGGTATGAATTGTTCTTCTTGCGGTTACAAGCAATCTGATGTTGAATCTGAATCTAGTAAAGATCCTTCTAAGTATGAGTTTACTGTTGAAAATTCTAAGGATTTGTCTGTTCGTATTGTTAAGTCTTCTGAAGCTACTATTAAGATTCCTCAATTGAAGATGTCTGTTGAACCAGGTGTTGCTTCTGAAGGTTACGTTTCTAACATCGAAGGTATTTTGCAGAGATTCAAAAAAATTCTTGAATTAGAGAGAGATGCTGCTGATGAAGATGATATCCGTAAGAAAGCTAAGAATCTTTTGAAAAAATTATGGAAAGTTGAATGTGGTGACGAGCCTTTAAAGATTATCATTGAGGATCCTTCTGGAAATTCTGCTATCATCTCTGATAAGGCTGTTATTACTAAATTGAAAGGTTCTAAAAAATAAGTTTTTTAATAAGGTTTTTAAATTTTTGTATATTGCTTATATTATGGCTGAAACAATTACTCTGGATAGTGTAGTATCTCTTCTTGCAGGTCTAAAAACTGATTCTGCTAGGGAAGATTATGAATCATGGACCAGAAGAATGTACTCTGTTTATGTTGGTTTTCAAGATGAAGTCTTAAAGATTTTAGATGGTTCATTTTCTTCAGGCAATTATCATGTAGTGAATGAATTACGTGGTCATTATATGGATGTTTTAAGATCTTATAGAAAACATGCAACTTCAGATTCTGATTTTTCTTCTACAAAAGAATTTCTTTCTAAATTATAATTTTTTTATTATCTCATTTACTGTATTCCAGAGTTCGCTTCCTTCTGTATAATCTGCTGGCAATATATAATTTACATCTTCTTTTAGTTTCATTGCGTATTCTTTTGCTCCTTGTTTATCAGGATCATATACACATATTGCTATCCCGTTTCTTTTCTTTACGAATTTGAATGCTGGTCTGTCTGTCTCTCCGTCTCCGAAGTATATCATCTCTTTTATTGGATATTCAAATTCTTCTATTCCTTTTCCATAGCTTATTGATACTATTGCAGGTATTTTTTCTGCTGTTGAGCTTGTGCTTTTTATCTCATCTATTCCTTCTCCTTCTGTTAAGTCATCAAAGAATGTATACCCAAATATTCTGTCCATATACTTAGCTAATGAAGATCCTTCTAGTAATGGTTTTATTCCAACACTTACTATATTATATGAAATATGTTTGTCTTCATTATTTTTTCTTAGTTTATCAAAAAATTCTGGCAATCCTTTATACAATATTTTATCTATCTCTTTTCCTGTTTCTTTTAATTCTTTTATTGTTAATCCTTTTAACTTTCCGTATCTTATCTCATGCATTAGCATTGCTAGATATACTATTTCTACATTTGATTCTCCTTTTGCTTTTTCTTTATCTTGCAAACTTGTTACTTTTTTCCAGAATTCATTTACATCTATTCCTCTTTTTTCTAATATTGCACTTGGATGATATCCTCTCATTAATGTATTGTCTGCATCGAATACTAAAGCTATTTTTTTCATAAAAATCCCTTCTCCAGTAAGTCTTCCCACTTCATCTCATTTAATACTACTAAGCTCTCTCTGTATGTTATTATTGGTTTGTCATATTTTCCATAATCTTCTATCGCTATTCTTGGACATGCTAGTTCTATGAATCCTTGTATGTTATAGAAATTTGTTAGTTTATCCTGTGTTACTTCATCCATTGTTAATATTGTTATATTCTTTCCTATCGCTTCTAGTTTTTTCTTTATTGTCTCATATGTTCCGAATCTCTGTCCCGGTTTTGTTCCTATTATTATTCCTATATTTTTTGCTTCTTTGATTTTATTGATTGCTATTGCTCTCTGCTTTATTACTTTTTCTTTTAATTTTTCCATCTCTACTATTTCCATATTGTATGTGTCAATTAGTATTACTGGTTTATTTACACTAAGTGCAGCTCCTAGTGAATGGAATTGGTTTCCTAATACTATAAAACAATCTACCTCTTTATCTATTAATTTTAATGAATTATATTCGCAACCTACTACATGTCCATCATATGCTGCAAACCCTTTTTTATTTGGTATAGAAACATCTTTTCCTTCATTTTCATAATACTTTTTTACATCCTCTATTTTATGCATGTGTTGTATTGAACTTACTAATCCTATTTTTTTATAATTATTTATACTATTTAATGATTTTTCTAGTAATTCAGTTAAGTCAGTATTATCTTTTATTTCTACATATAATATTGGGAAATCTGCTTTAATAAATTGTGCATGTCCGAAATGTACTAACAAATCAACTTTTAGATTATTAGCCTCATCTAATGCTATATCACACCCTCCCCAGTTGCTGTTTCCTGAAGTTATTATTTCAGCTTTAGTGTTTTTACTTAAATGATCAACTATCTCACCTGCGTACATCTTCATTCCTTCAGGTAATTGTATTAATACTCTCTTAGCTTTACTTTCATTTATTTGTTTACTAACATTATCCATGTCTAAGTCAAATTTCATATCCTAAGAATTTCCTAAAGTTTTATAAGTATTACCTTAGGATGTTACTCTACAATTTTTCCAGTATAACTTTCAATTCCCATTTGTGGAGGATTTATTTTTCCATAAAAAACTCTAATAGTTTTGTCATCTATCTTCAAGACTGATGGATCATAAACATTATCTCCTTTGAAAACTTCTACTGGCTCATCAAAATTTAGACCATCAGATGACTCTAGATAATAAACTCCTCTTGGTAAACTCTTAAATCCATCATTTATTGAGGCTGCAAAAAGTAAATATCTATCATCAATTCTAACTAATGCTGGATCTACCAGATTTCTTACTCTAATTCCAGGTTCTTTTACAAAATTTAGCCCATCAGATGATATTGCTGATCCAATACTATGTTCCATTTCTGCTGCTGTTACATAATATATTCTTATTCTCCCATCTTGAAGTACTATTGCATCAGGAACAGAAGCCCATCCATTATCGCCGTTAGT
>JWKX01000014.1:51560-54653 GCA_000806155.1 archaeon GW2011_AR18 | reverse complement strand
TTGAAATGGATAGCCCCGCCAGGATTTGAACCTGGGTCAAGGGATAACTCCAAATTTAATTACCAGAGTCCCCTATGCTTGGCCGCTACACTACGGGGCTGAATATAATAAAGACATTAAGAAGATATTTATAAGTTTATTTACTATCATAATTATCAGAAGATAGAATATAATCCTGACTATAATCTAAAGGTTGAGAAGAACCTGAAGCTATAACTTCTAATTTATTCTGTTTCTCTTTTTCAAGACGTTGATTCAAAGCTGAAACATATGGTCTTTCCTCAATAGGCTTATCATTAGAATGCTTAATTTCTTCAAATATACCTGAACATGCACCAAAAACACCACACCCAATATAAACCCAGTATTTCCTAAATAACCCCATATAAATTTTATTTAACTATTTAATATTAAAGGTTTCGATTGCATGATCAACTAGTTTTTTTGCTTTATAATTTGCAGTGAAGAATGCTATGATACCATTATAACGCCTATTTGTTGAAACATATACAAAGTATCTATCCTCAAAAATATCAGTATAAAAATGATTTTCATCAAATCCGTTAATGCCACAATCAGTGTACCTTGTAAGATCTTCCTCAATGACAAGTTTATCAATAGTTGGACCAAAAATAACACCCCTACCAATTTTACAACCTCCAACTATCAAAGAAAGTTTCATGGAACCTTTTTCTTTCCTGAAAACATTGCCATCTTTAATTCCAGATGTTGAAAAAGCTGCTAAACTTTCAAGTTTTGATATAGATGGAGAGATGTATTTTCCAACCTTGGGCAATAAAAAGTGTAAAGCTAATAATCCAACCCCAGTGTATGTAAATAGTTTATTCTTGAAACTCATCAATTTTTTTATTTTTTAACATTTTTAAAGATTGTTATAATACTTTTGACTGTGTTTATTATTACTAAAACCGATTCTTTTCATGAATAATTTTATTTCATCTTTTCTGCATAAAAATATTGCATTTCTTTTTGTATTCGTAGGATGAAAACCTAATGATATCAAAGAATCTCTTACATCAAATAAAAGTGTTTTATTATTGTTTTTAAAACCTATTGTCAATCTTTTAGGATATTTAATTTTATTTGCCTGAAATATAGTCCCATCAGTATCAAATAATCCTCTTAAACATGCTATTAAGAATTTCTTGTTTTCTTTCACCCAGGCAGGCATTTTTACTTGATTAATTATCTTATCACCCTCAACTAACCCTATTGATAATAAAAACCTGAATAATTCTATACCTGCGATTCTTAAATTTACACCCTTGCGATTTTTATCAAAACTAATAGTGCCTTCAATTCCAAATAGTTTTCTAGCAAGAGGTCTAACATAATTCAATAGATATTCTTTATCTGTCTCTGAATTATTAGTCACTTTAATCTGATATACACCCTTTTTTTTAGAACAATAGATATTTCCATCACCTAACATTATTCCTACAAATTCTGCTAAAAATTCTCCTTTTTTTGGTATTTTAATACTTTTAATTGGCATGATATTAAATAGACTTTAAAATTTAAGAACTCTTCTATGTATTATCCGAAAAAATAAAAAATAGCCCCGGGCAGATTCGAACTGCCGTCACAGGCTCCAAAGGCCCATATCCTTGGCCACTAGATTCCGCACAAAGTATAAAATACATTTGTTCGACGGGGCTATAGCACAAGGTTTTTTCTTTTGGCTAAATAAAAGAGAATAAGAATTGGTTTTAAAGTTTGTGATTTTAGAAAATCAGGCAGCTTCTTCAAATTCAATATTAATGTCTGAATCTCTCTCAAATTCTATCCTAGCAAGATTAAGCCATTGAGTAATACGTTGATCTAGTATAGTTTTATTCTTTGAACACCTAGATAAAAGAGATAAAATTTTTGTTGGAATATACCTGATAATTGGAATTATATCTTTAGTAAAATGTTTATAACTCTTTACGTCCTGGTTCATAAGAAGTACTACTCTATTAGAAAGTGATTTACCATTAGGAAGCCTATTTTTTTCTGCTCTTACAAGCGAAATCTCAGAATAGAGAATACGAAGTTCTTTTCTAGCATATACATTAGAAACTTTTTCAATTAAAGATTCAATATCATCATCTTCTTTATTACCGAAACCTAAAAAGTTGAAAAATCCCATTTTCTAAGCAGCTATCCTTTGTAAACTTGCAACTTTTTTCCTGTATTTTTCTAAAATTTTTATATCAGCAACAAATTCAATCCTAGCTTCTGTTAAATAATTAATTAAATCTTGAGGTATTTCTTTACGGTGTTTAAATAATTCTTCAATAGCACCTTCAACAGCAACTAAAGTGCCGAAATATTTCTTATTAAATTTATTATATATAGAACTATAATCTGGATCGTTGAGTATAACATCTATTTTATTAGTCAATGATCTTCCAAAGTTTATATTATTCTTCGCACCTCTGATTAGGTTAATATAGTTCAAAGCATCTCTAAGAGAAACTTGTAATTTTTTATTTTGAACTTCTGTATAAATCAAACGCATCATCCTTGCATTTGTAGTACCACTCTTTTTATTCTCACCAAAGAATAGATTACTCCAAAATCCCATAAAATCTACTTAGATTTCTTATTTTTATATCTTCCTCTTTTCTCAACCTTATCTAATCTCTCTAAAATAGATGTTTTATCATTAATATTTTTACAATAACTATCAATAACATCCTTAAAACATGATTCAAAATGCCTGTAGTGCTTGCTTTCAAGAGCTTGCTTTAATAAATGCAAATCAACTGCTTTATGCTCTGCTTTATCATTAATAAAACCTAGACCAAAATCAATAAAATAAACCTTATCATCTTTTAAAATCATGTTAGAAGTTGTTAAATCTCCATGAATAATACTAGAATTATGAAGCAAAGCTAAGTTCTTACCTATTTCAATACATACATGTTTTCTTTCAGAATCTTTTAAGACATCTAAACAATCAGAAAGTTTTAATCCATCAATAAATTCCATAGAAATTGAGAATAAGTCATTAGAAATTATTTTAGGAGAACTAATAATAGAATTTGATAATTTTAATAATTTAACTTCAACTCTATTTCTTTGCTT
>JWKX01000014.1:0-51546 GCA_000806155.1 archaeon GW2011_AR18 | reverse complement strand
ATAATTAAATTTATAAGATTTGTTAAAATCCTAAAAACATGATAGATGGACTTAGAGTTGAATATCAGTCAAGTGATGATAAAACACACATAACATTCGTAAGAAAAACAGGAAGTGTGACAGGATTAATATTCCTATTAAAAGAATTAAGAAGCGGAAGATATAAAGCAGATATATACCAGTGCGTGATAGATGATGAAATTCTGAATATAGACTATAAACCTGAATATACAAGAGTGCTTCCTTATAAAACAATTAGAGGAACAAAACATGTTGTAGAAATGAGAGTTTTAGATCTCTGCGGGGAGTGGTATAATAAACCTGAAAGTGATATATTAAAAGACTTTGAAATTACACTACACTAGAAACCAATACCTTTAGGCATCTTGCCTTTAAATTTTTTCATTAACTTTGTTACGTCCTGTTCAGATTCCATACCTTTCATCATCTTCATCATCTTCTTAGATTGACGATATTGTTTTAATAATTCACGAACATCAGAAACAGAAACACCTGAACCTTTAGCTATTCTCTCAATACGTGAAGGATCAATAATTTCAGGATCTTCAAGTTCTGATTTAGTCATTGATTGCAAAATAAATTTCCATTTCTTTAATTTTTCTTGTTGAACATCAAGCATATCTTTAGGGATCTTAGCATTACCTAAACCAGGAATCAATTCCATAATCTTAGATAGAGAACCCATCTTAGACATAGCTTCCATCTGCTCATACAAATCAATAAAATTAAATTCACCTTTGATAAGTTTCTTAGACATCTCCTTAGCTTCTTTCTCAGACATGATATCTTTAGTTTTCTCTAATAATAATTCAATATCACCCATACCCAAAAGTCTTGATACGAAACCTTTAGGATTGAAAGTCTCTAAATCATCAACTTTTTCTCCTAATCCAATAAATTTAATATTAGCACCAGAAACTGAACAAGCACTAATAGCTCCACCACCCTTAGCAGTACCATCTAATTTAGTAACTAAGACGCCAGTAATATTACAAGCATCATGGAAAGCCTTAGCTTGAGATTGAGCTGCCTGACCAATATCTGCAGAGATAACTAATAAATTTTCATCAGGATTGATTGTATTATTTAGATCTTCAATTTCTTTAATTAAATCTTTAGATAAAGCGTCCCTACCAGAAGTATCAACAATAATAATATCAAATTTGTTTAATTCATTTTCAAAGTTCTTATATATTTTAATAGGATTCTTTTCTTTCTTATCAATAAAAACTGGAATGTTGATTGATTTACATACTTGTTCTAATTGATCCATAGCTGCTGGTCTGTAAACATCTAAACCAAGAGCACATACTTTGTAACCTTTCTTAGAATAATATTTAGATAATTTACCAATAGAAGTTGTTTTACCAGAACCAAATAAACCAACCATCATGATCTTGAAAGGTTTCTTATTAATTTCAATCTTAGAACCTTCACCACCCATGAATTTTACTAATTCTTCATAAACAATAGTCACTAAGTATTCTTTCTGAGTAATACCTGAAGGGGGTTTTTCTTTCAAAGCTCTCTCTTTAATAGATTTAGATAAATCCAATACTAAACGAACATTAACATCTGAAGAAAGCAAAGCTCTCTGGATATCTTTAACTAGTTCATCTATTAACTTTTCATCAACAAACATAGATTTAGCTATCTTTGATAAAGTTTCTTTCAATGAGCTACCTAACTTGTCTAAAACCATAATGATCTAATAGTATAAAGCTTTAAAAGTTATTTGGTTGTACAAAAATACTATGATTCCAAAAATAATATTCAAAGTTAGTTGGGTTCATAATTTGATGTTTGATGAAAATAGATATATAAACAAACAAGAAAGAAAAAAACCTAAGTATTCTCCGAAAGAAGGAACAGAATTATTGAAAAAAAGTAAATTATTTATTGATTATTTCAATTCGAATTCTGAAAAAATACTAAAATTAATTGCAAATAAAAGTGGTTTTTATTGGAAAGAAGATAAAATAATTGTGTATATTAGTGATACTGTACCAAATTCTTACGAAGATCCTTTAACTCTAAAATATCAGGAAAATAGAGAATGTATGCACTTGGTTTTGATTCATGAACTTATTCACAGAAATGTTCCAGAAAATTTGCAAAACTCTGTTACAGACAAAGAGAGAGAAACATGGGTTGAAGTAATTTCAAAGGAAATTTATGACATTTTAAACATAAATTGTCCTGAATATCCAGGATTAGATATAAGAAATGTGAATAAATTTGATAAACCTAAAGAACAGAGTTTAAAAGAATATTTGTATAAAACTATGAACTAATAATTATATAATATAATAAAAAAGTTTATATTTGAGTACTATCAATGAAATACTATGATAAATAATAGGTTAAACGAAATTAGATTAGGATTAGCTGGAATTTTATTATCAGCAACATTATCCTGTGCTGGAATATATAAAACAAAGGTATATGCATATAACCCCCAAACTCAAAAAATGGAAGAATGTCTTTTAAATGTGAAATATTCTAAAGACCATCTGTGTTATGCTGAGGTACAAAAATACCAATCAGAACAACGAGAATTATGTAATGATATGTGTTTCAAAAACCCAGGTATGGTGGGTAGGTGTTGGCCTTAATTCTAAATGCATAATATTTATTAGTTTTTACTTGCGTATGATCTTTGATAACCTGATATTTATAACTAAATTTTTTATAGTTTTGTAAAGAAATAAGAAAAGTTTACAAAAATTCTATCTCAATTTCAAATAAATCTGAAGTAGCAAGTTCCTCAACAATTGCAGGATAAAGATTCATATCTTTGAAATAATTTTTATATTTTTTAGCTATTGTTTTTGAAGTTAATATTCTATTCTTATCTACCTCTAAAATATTAATCTTTAGTTCAGAACTTATTTTATCCTTTAGAATTTCTAAATCTATATTTTTTCTACCTTTACTTCCAGGTTTGTTAATATAAATGGCTCCCCTTATCAAAGACCCGCCTTTAGTTAAAATATCATATTGTTTTTTGATATTCTTAGCCCTTAATTTAATCCTATTACCTAATTGTTCAATATTCTTTAACCTAGAAGTGCAAAAATGAATATTCAGACCATTAAATCTTTTCATAATAAAAAAAGCAAGCTCTTCAGAACCTTTAATACCATACGAGAGAAAATCTTTAGATCTATAACCTTTATCAAAAACAAGATTCCTTGATGAGTCAGCAGCTTCTAATTCATTAAGATTAAAAAAATCAACCTTATCCTTGAAATATTCAATAACATTAATAGTTTCTTTAACCATATCTGGAATGCAGGGAATTTCAATACCAATATCCCAATCAAACTTTTTAACTAATAAAATCTTATTCCATTTAGAATCATCATTTAAATCAGGATGAAATCTAATCTCATCCAAACCAGCAGAGTAAAGAATTTCAAGATTTTTATCATTAACAAGATCAAATGAAGTGTATAAATGAACATGAAACTTTTTTCCAAATTCTTTTTTGAAAGCTTTAATATAATCATAAACTCTATTAATCCTTGTAAGAGGATCACCGCCAGTAATACCCATACCCTTAGAATTACAAAGTTTAGCCTCATTAACAGCTTCATCAATATCAGATATGTTAGACTCATTAGCATAAATAACATCATGCTGAATCTTATTATCAGAAACAGGGCAATACCAACATTTTCTAGGACAGGCGCCAGTAATAAAAAGAACTAATTTTTTACCAACAACACACATTTTACAACCATCAGAGAGAATACCAGTATTAAAAGAACTATAACCAGTATCATGAATAAACACCATATAAATAATAAAAATGAAAAAGATATAAAACCTGTGATTTAGAATGATTCTATAAAATAAAGAATAGTTTAAAAGTTATTTGGTTAAAAATTTACTAATTCAGGTTTTTTGGGTTTTTTGTAAAAGCTAAATATTTTTAAAAGTTTATTCTTTTCATTCCACTTTTTTAAATCTTCTGCGTAGATTATTAAATTATTTTCATATTCTTTTTTTAATCTCTTTTTGACAAGTTTATCATATTCAGCCGCATAACCTAGACTATCATCCTTTTTATCACTAAATTCTACATTTCCGCCTGTATGCCTTCTGAACTGCATATTATAATTTAATTGTAACTAATATAAAAATCTTTCAATTAGAAATCTTTATAATAAACTAATAAAATAATTCTATTAATGAAAAAAGATATGAGTCATAAGTCAAGTAAATTTAATTTCAAAAACTTAATTCTAGGAGGACAGGATGGTATAGTAAATGTTTTAGGATTAGTATTAGGAGTTGCAAGTGCAACAGCTGATAAGAAAATAGTGATAATAGCAGGATTAGTATCGTTAGTAGCTGAATCAATATCAATGGGAGCAGTAGCTTATACTTCAAGCAAAGCAGCAAAAGAATACTATGAGAGCAGATTAAAAGAAGAGGAAGAAGAGATAAAAGAACAACCGAAAGCAGAGATAAAACAAATAAGAGATTTATATTATAATAAAGGATTTAGAGGAAATTTATTAAATTCAATAGTAAATAAAATAATTTCAAACAAGAAAACATGGGCAAAAACAATAATGCAGGAAGAACATAATCTAAGCCCTGAAGAATATGAAAAACCATTAAGTGTAGCAGCAGTTGTTGGATTAGCAACAGTTATAGGTTCAATAGTACCAATAATACCATTCTTAGTATTAAATATAAAAAATGGGATAATAACATCATTAATATTTTCTGCAATAGTATTATTCATAGTTGGAGCATTAAAAGCTAAATTAAGCATAGGAAACTGGAAAAGAAGTGGAACAGAATTAATGTTGATAGGAATAGTATCTGCGATAATAGGATATGGAGTAGGATTATTACTAAAGATAATATTTGGATTAAATGGAGTTGTTGTTTAAAGTCCTAAATTCTTAATAATTTCATCTTTATTGAATTCTTTAATATCATTAACAGACTGTCCAGTTCCTAAATATAAAATAGGTTTTTTAGTGATATAAGAGACAGAAACCATAGTGCCACCTTTCTCATCAATATCAGCTTTAGATAAGATAATACCATCAATATTAATTGCACTATTGAATTCTTTAGCCTGTTCAGTACAATCATTACCAGTAATAGATTCACCAACAAATAATTTTAAGTCAGGTTTTGAAACTCTAACTATTTTTTCCATCTCGCGAATCAAATCTTTATTAGAATGTAATCTTCCTGCTGTGTCTATTAAAACAACATCAATATTGTGAGCTTTAGCATAAGATATAGCATCAAAAGCAACTGCTGCAGGATCAGAACCATAATCATGAGCAATAACTTTCAGATTAAGTTTTTCTCCCCATTCCTTTAATTGTTGAATAGCAGCTGCTCTGAAAGTGTCTGAAGCTGCAAGAACAACTGACAATTTATTTTTTTTAAGCAAATTAGCTATTTTAGATATAGAAGTAGTTTTACCAGAACCATTAATACCAACAAAACATATAACATAAGGTTTTGTAGATTTATTTTTAATATTATCTAATAAATTAATGTTTGGAACTAAGAAAAGATCTTCAATACTGGATTTTAAACCGTTCTTAATCTCATCCTCAACAGAACCTCTCTTGATAGGCTTATCAACAATATTACTTTTAAGATCATCTTTAATCTTATCAATAACTTCTAAAGCAACATTACTTTCTAATAAACCAATCTCTAATTCAGAGAATAATTCTTCGAATTTATCATTAGAGATTTTAGTTGTTGTAATCTTTTCCTTAATAGAACCAAAGAAACTTTTTTCTTCCTTGACTTCCGACTTTATTTCAGTTTCTTTAAATTCTTCAACTGGTTTAACTTCAACTTTCTCTTCTTTAGAAGTAAATTTATCTTTTAATTTAGAGAAGAAACCTTTAGATTCTTGTTTGACTTCAACATCTTCTTTAATAACAACTTCATCAACTTTATTTTCAATTTTTATTTCTTCTTCAATAACTTCTGGGATTTCTACTTCTTTTTCTTCAAGAACTTTTTTTGTTTTTTCTTTAACCTTATGATCCTTAGATTTTTCTTTTTTCTTAACTTCTTTATTTTTTACTTCTTTCTTTTCTTCATGTTTCTTTATTTCTTTCTTAGGCTTTGATTCTTCAACTGGTGTAAATTCTTCTTTAGATTCTTCTACACTTTTAGAGAACTTACTGATAGCTCCCTTCAGTTTATCTTTTAAAAATCCAAACATAGAATTAATACCAGAATAAAAGAGATTTAAAGCTTTTTATTATATCTTTTCATACAATTTTAAAGCATCTTCATAATTACCCTTCTTTAATAAGGAGTTTATTTTTGAATAGTTCTTACTGTAATGAATTTGTTTAGGAATCTTATCAAGAATGACAGGAGCTTTAGCATTAAGTTTAACTTTTTTAATTTCAACAGCTTTATGAGTTACTTTTCTATTTTCTAACATAGATAAAGCTTTATCATAATCACCAGAATCAATATCATCATGAATTTTATCAAAGTCTTTAGAATAATGAACAACATCCTGAGTCTTAATTTCACGTTTAGAAACTTTATAATTATTTAGTTTAATATTAGTAATCTCTATACTAGATTTAGGAAAATATGTATTATTTTTTAATTTATTATGAACTAAACTAAACTCTTTAGAGTAAGAAACTGATTCTGGAACTTTGAAATCTCTAGATTGAGGTTTGTGATTAGCTATTATTTTAGGAATTTGAAGTTCTGCTTTAGGAATTTCTTTTTCTAGTTTATTATGAAGTTTTTCTAAATCCTTAGGAATATCAGCTAAATCTTGAGGTTTGAAATGGTGATGTTCAAGTTTATTATTAGGAGTTTTAATTTTAGGAATTATAAATTTATTCTTTAAAATATTCTTAAAAGAGTTATGATTAATCTTAGATTCATATAATCTTAATGCTTTAGCATAACCCTCATCATCTAAATATTCGTGTACTTTTTCATAATCTTCAGAATAATCTGCTGTTTTTATTTTATTGAACTCTGGAAGGACAACAAACTTATCATGCTTAGGATTAGATACTTTAGGAAGATTAAAATCATCAGCTAAGTCTTTAAAGAATTTATTATTGTTAATCTCTTTTTCGTAAAATTCAACAGCTTTATGATAGTTTTTTCTTGAAACAGAACTATGAACTTTGTGGTAGGCACTATCATAATCAACACTCTCTGTCCCTTTAAAATCAGGCAAAACTAAAGATTTCTCATGTCTAGGATTATTAATCTTATCTAAACTAAATTTCTCATCCAATAATAGTTTAGGAAAAGCGTTATGGACAATCTCATTCTCGTAGAAATTAACAGCGTCAACATATTTACCTTTACGTATAAGCTTGTGAATATTGTCATACTTCTTTGAGTAGAATACAACATCAGTCAATTTAAACTTTGGAATTCTTAATAATTTATCATGATGAGGGATTTCTATGACAGGTCTTTTGAATTCAGAGAATAATTCGCGAACAAGATAATTATCCATCAGCTGTTCTTCATATCTGACAAAAGAATCAAAATAATCATCTTTTTTAATTAAAGACCTTATATCCCTATAAACCTTATCAAACTTTACATTAGATCTTATATTCAGTACAGGAATTTCAATATTTGATTCATGTTTAGGTCTTTCAATCTTCTCAGGAGCATATAGAATAGAGAAACTTCTCATATGAGCTTTCTTCATAAGATTCTTGATAGATAATTCCTTGTAAGTTGATTTAAGCATATCATATAATTCAAACTTTTCCTTACGAGAGATGAAAGGAGATAATTTATTGTATAAATAAAATAGTTTAGGAATTTCAGAATTAGCCTTAGCAATATCCATACTTTTAATATCAGAGTTAATATTATTGTAATGTTCAATAAAAGATTTTTTAGATATGTTAAAATTATAAACTTCTTTAAGGAAAGAGAAATATTTTTCAGTAGATTCCAATAAAGGAGGAATTTCAGAAGATCTTTCAGATTTAAGATCATGAACAATATCATTAATAATAGTTAACTCTTCATTCATCTTAGAAAAATTACCATCCTTAGCTAGAGAGTAAGCTTCATTGATCCTCATGTATAATCTTAATTCTTCATAAACAAGATTCAAACCATTGCTCATCTCTTTAGTACGATTTCTTTTAGGGATATGATTAAAATGTTTATTCAATAAGTTATAATATTCTAAAGCTTCAGAGAATTTATTTTCTTTAATAAAATCATGACTAGTCCTAAGAAGTTTGTTAAATTCCCTAACCCTCTTATCTAAAAGCTCAAGCATAAACTTATATTCTTAATTTTCGTTTAAATAACTTTCTAATCAAGAATTCTTTCAAGTAGTGATAAGCTATCATAGTCCGCCCACCTAACACTTATAGTATTTGAAATCTCCTTTAGTAGCTTTATTGATTTAGGTTCGAGCTTCTTAATGATCCCATTTTCTAACCTAAAGGTCTCATAAATTTTGCATTCAAATTTAAGAATAAATCCGTCCTGAGATGGCATAGATTTATCAGTAGGATCACTAGATAATTTATACGACCAGACTATAGCAGGATAAGTACTAATTTCTCCCTTCATTTTTAAAAGTTTAGCAGCATCCTTGTATTGCTCTTTTAGTCTGAAATATTTAAGAAACCCTAAGAAAGACTTAATTATTTCATTATTTTTTTCAAAATCATCCGACTTTATATTAAATACCTCTAACTGACCCCTGGAGTTACAAACATTTGTTGGCCTCATAATTTTTATAAGATTATTAGATTTATAAATATTTCTCTAGCCTTTATTTTGGTCTTATCTCATTATTTAAGAATATTCTCTAATTTAGAGATCAACATCGTAGCATAACAACCCTTAGGAAGGAAGAATTTAATGACTACTTTTAATTTATTTTTATTTAATTCATCATCAGAATATTCAAAAGAGATATTTTTAACATCAATGAAAGCATTTCTATAAACTGTTTCAGTTGTTAATTCAGGCATCTGAGGAATAATAAAATCTTTTAATTGGATATTCTCCTCTTCTAAAATAGATTTTAACTCATCAGACATTTCGGCATCAAAACTAATCAAAGGAATTTTAAAATCTTCAATGTTAGATTTAGAGATGTATAAATCACCTGAATTGGACTTTATTATTAAACTATCTTTTTGTTTTTTTAAATGATTACTTAAAAGTTTATTCCAGATAAAAGCCTGATAACTTGAGATATAAAATCTTAATAATCTTCTAGGCTGCTTTCTTAATTCAAAAATAAAATCATTATTACTCATAGGAATATTCAATAATTCACAAGCTAATTTGAAATCTTTCTTAATAATAGCCTTACCAACTAGATGAGTATTAGCTTTATTACCAAATCTCTGATCGCCAAAATAGTTTTCTAACTGTAAATCTTTAGGAAGAATTACTTTTTTAGATAAATCCCTAACAGCTATAATAAAATTATTACCTTCTAAGTCTCCAAGATTAATCCTGTCAACAGCATAACCAACAAATTCCAATTTAACATCATGCATCTTAACTCTTTCGATACGTTCTTTAGGAATTTTATAGAAAGAGACATACTGAGAAGTAATAGCTAACTTATCTTTATTGCCAGCATAACCAATCAACTTATTTTTAATATTCAAAGCTTTAGAAAGATTATTAATAACTTTAAAAGAATCCCAATTAGTCTTAGTTAATTTAAAGATAATATAATTAGTCCTATCTTTAACTAATTTCAACTGAATAACTTCATCAACAATGAAATCTTCAGGAACCTGCTTGATTTTCATATATAAAAGATTACAGAAATGGATATAAAAGTTATGATGTTAATATAATATAATTGAAAGAAGAAATTGGATAAAATCACTATGAAAAAAGGAAGTATAAATCAGAATGATACAAATGCAGGAATAGAATTGTTAGTAAAAACAGCACCATTAGAGGAATTGAGATTATTTGCAGTAACTGGGCTTGCAGATAGAATATTCAATAATTCATATGGAAGCCTTCCAAGAATACCAATAGATGATACAGAAGAGGCAAGAAAGATAATATTAAAGTATAAGGAATACAAAGAAGCATATAATGATTACCTCTATAACACGAATATCATTGTTGGGCAACGATAACATTAAATACTAAAATTAATCATGAAAAAATAAGATGGTGAAGATATTCATAATTCTAGATGGAGTGGGAGACAGAGCATGTAAATTATTAGATGGATTAACACCACTAGAAGCAGCTAAAACTCCTAATTTAGATTATTTCGCTAGTAGAGGGAATGGCGGATATGTATATACAGTAAATGAACAATTAGCCAAGAATGGAAATCTAGCATTAAGAACAAATTTCGCAACAGTTGATAACAGATTAATATTAGACAGAAGAGTAGGAAGGACATTAACAACAAAAGAGGCTAAAGAATTAGAGAAAACAATAAATGAAAAAGTAAAACTAGATTATGATTTCGAATTCAGAGCAACAGTAGGACACAGAGGAGTATTAGTAATCAAAGGGGGAGATTTCTCAGATAATATATCAAATGTAGATCCAGCATATAAAAGAGTTGGGAGATTCGGAGTTGCAGTAAACAATAATATAAATAATATAGAAGAGTGCAGAGCATTAGATCCTGAAAGAAAAACAAAAGTGAGTGCAAATGTAGTAAACAGTTTTGTAAAACAATGCCATGAAATATTAAAGAATCATCCAGTAAATAATCAGAGAAATAAAAAATATTTATTGAAAGCAAATGCAATACTAGTAAGAGATGCAGGAATAATACTGCCAGAACTGCCAAAGAAAACAGGATGGGGAGCAGTTGTATCAATGCCATTAGAGGTAGGAATAGCTAAATTATCAGGAATGAAAGTATTAAAGTTTGATTATCCAGAAACAACAAATAAAGGATTATTAGATAACCTGTATAAAGGATTAAATGAAACACTAGCATATAGCAAGATAATGATCAAAAAAGGTAATTTAAGTAAATATTTTATACATTTCAAAGAACTAGATGTAATGGGACATGATAACAACCCAATAGAAAAGAAAAAAATGATAGAATTAATAGATAAAGAGTTCTTTGGATATTTAAGAAAAAGAGAGATACAATGAGAAGATTCAATGAGAGCGAAGCAGAAGATGGATATTATAAACAATTATATGGAAAAGATGTATTAAGAAAACTAGGATTTGAGAATAGTATTACTGAACAAGAGCATTGAATTTGAATCATGTGACTTTATTTTAAATCAATAAATTAAAACAGATAAGCACGACTTACATCATGTTCTCTCTTTAAACTGATATAATAAGGATATGCAACACGATCAGCATCCCAGCCACTTGATCTTAAACTACTTGGTGGATTCTTTGAAACTAAATCATCTAGAAGTTGAAGAGAACGAAGCCTTTCAGGAAACTGATGATAATAATCCATCTCATGATTAATACAGGCATCACTACCCCCAATTTTCTTAATAGTATCTTTTACAGAACTTATAAATCTAGACCTAATATCAGAACTATAAACAATATCAGGAAAAGCTCCAGGAAGAGAATAGGGATTAAAAGGAGCTTCAGATGGACGACAGAGAACAGGCATATAAGATGCATTAAGTTTTTCAAGAACAGAAAACATTCCATCATAAGTCCTAGAATTCATTAAATCCTCATCCCAACCATTGTAAAGATTGAAACGTACAGGACTTTCTGTTGATTTAGCTCTTTTAGGTTCATTATTAGTTTTAGGGAAAGCTAAGCTCTTTATACAACGAATCCATAGATCAACATCCTTAGGTTTAGAAGACATAGACTCATTATTATCATAAATTACTAAAGATTCAGAAAACATAGTCCTATGAGACAATAAAATCCATTCAGAATAAGGATAATCAGGAATTCCAAAGGCATTAAGTGATAAAACCATAGAAATAGTGAAAAGAACCAGATTTTAAAGTTATTAGTGTTTGAAAATACAAATTAAAAGTAAATAGAAATATTTATATACAACTGTATATATTATTATACACATGGATAAAGAATTATTAATATTACAATATTTTTTCGAAGACCCATTAGGAGAGTATCACATAAGAGAGATAGCAAGACTAGCAAAGATAAATCATATGACAGCAAGAAAATATTTAAATAATCTTGTAAAAGATGGGTTATTAGAAAAAAAAGATACAAAATTGTATGAAACTTATATAGCAAACACAAAAAATAAAAAATTCATCAACAATAAATTATATTATAATCTTGATAAACTAAGAGAATCAGGAATAATAGAAGAACTTGAAGAATATTATGATTACCCTACAATAATATTATTTGGAAGCTATGCAACAGCAACAAACACAAAAAACAGTGATATAGACATATTCATATTAACAAATATACAAAAAGAGTTCAATAAAGAAAAATACGAAAAAATACTGAAAAGAAAAATAAGCATACACAGATTAACAGAAAAAGAATTCAATAATATGAAAATAAAGAATCCTGAATTAGTAAATAACATAATAAACGGGATAACATTAGCAGGAAAATTAGAGGTTGTATAATGGAATTCAAAAACAGTATAGAACAGGGATATGCAAAAATTGTGATAAAAGACAATACAAGAGCAAAAAGCCTCATAAAAGCAGCAGAGAATGCAATATTATCAGCAAAAGAATTAAGAGTATTAGAACATAACTATGTAAGCATATTAAGAGAGTTATATGAAGCACTAAGACAGTATTGTGAGGCAATAGGATATATGCAAGGATATAAATTTGAATCACATGAGTCAATAACATACTTTTTAAAAGATATATTAAAAGAGAATGAATTATCAATAAAATTTGACAGGTACAGGCAATTAAGGAACAGCACTAACTATTATGGTAAATCAATAGCAATAGAGACAGTAGAAAAGGCATTAACAGAGATACCAGAGATTAGTATAATGGAAGATGGAGTAATCACATTTGATAATTTGTATGAAACATTAAGGTTAGAAAAGTATAAAACAGAGTTACAGAAAATTGATAAGAGCTTCTATAAAAAGTTATTAAGGTATCTAGAGGAGAAGAAGGCAATATTAAAGAGTCAAGAATCAAAAGATAGTGTATTTGCAAATGATAGTATAAGTAAGACTAAAAGACAATTAGATAATAGTAAGATGTTATTGAAAGAATTATATGAGAAAAGAGAGACAAAAATAATAGATTTAGCATTATCAAGCTCAAGAGCATCAGGAACAGTACAGGATGCAGATGCATTACTAGAAGATGAGAGAGAGATGTATAATGCACTAGTAAACTTATTTAATAATTATAGGAAGAATGTATTATATAATCTATTAGATGGAAAAGAGCCTGATAAAGTCATAATTAAAGGAGAATCTAAAGTTGAAGAGAAGAAGAATCAGACAGTAAGGTTTGTAGAACCTGTTCCTAAGTTCTTAGGGGATGATTTGAATATCTATGGACCATATGAAGCAGAAGATATGGCTAACTTGCCTGTGAAGATAGTAGAGATACTTGTGAAGAATAAAAGGGTTGAGGTTATATAGGTAGATAATAAAGGATATAAACTTCTTTTAATTCTAAAATATTGAAGAAAATGTTTGAACAAATTTTTAAGAATGAGGCAAGCATATTATTGGAGATTAAATAATTAAAAAGAAATTGATAATAGTATTGTTAATTTAGTTAAGATTAACAAGGATTATAAGGTTAGTTTGAGTAATAGGAAGGATATTGGAGAAGATTAAAATGGTAACAAAAGAACAAGAACGATCAGAACTGCATCGAACTATTTGGCAAATTGCAAATAATTTAAGAGGTAGTGTCGATGGTTGGGACTTTAAACAATATGTTTTAGGCATGCTTTTTTATCGTTTTATTAGTGAAAATTTAACTAATTATATTAATGATGATGAACGACGTGCTGGGAAAAAGGATTTTGATTTTTCTAAATTGTCTGATAAAGAAGCAGAATTTGGTCGAGCTGATACTGTTAAAGAAAAAGGCTTTTATGTTTTACCAAGTGAGTTATTTAAGAACGTTACAAAAAATGCTCGTAACGATTCTAATCTAAATGAAACTTTATCTGCTGTTTTTAAAAATATTGAAAATTCTGCTAAAGGAACAGAAAGTGAAGATGAGTTAAAAGGATTGTTTGATGATTTAGATGTAAATTCAAATAAGTTAGGAAATACAGTAGAACAAAGAAACAAACAACTTGTTAAGCTTTTAGAATCTATAAGTGAACTTCGTCTTGGAAATTATTCAGATAATACTATTGATGCTTTTGGTGATGCTTATGAATTTTTAATGACTATGTATGCAAGTAGTGCTGGAAAATCAGGAGGAGAATTTTACACTCCTCAAGAAGTTAGCGAACTTTTAGCTGAAATTACTATTGTTGACAAAAAGAATGTTAATAAAGTATATGATCCTGCTTGTGGCTCTGGTTCTTTGCTTCTTAAATTTGCTAAAGTTCTTGGTAAAGAAAATGTACGTCAAGGTTTTTTTGGTCAAGAAATTAATTTAACAACTTACAATCTTTGTCGTATCAATATGTTCTTACATGATATTAATTATAATAATTTTGATATTGCTCATGGCAACACACTTACAGACCCAAAACATTGGGATGATGAGCCATTTGATGCTATCGTTTCAAATCCACCCTATTCAATCCAATGGGAAGGAGATGCGAATCCATTACTGATTAATGATCCTCGTTTCTCTCCAGCAGGAGTTTTAGCACCGAAAAGTAAAGCAGATTTAGCTTTCACTATGCATATGCTTTCATGGCTTTCTACAAGCGGAACTGCTGCAATTGTTGAATTTCCAGGCGTTCTTTATCGTGGTGGAGCAGAGCAAAAGATTAGAAAATATCTTATAGATAACAATTATATTGATTGTGTTATCCAGTTACCACCTGATTTATTTTTTGGAACAACTATTGGAACTTGTATAATTGTACTTAAAAAAAGTAAAAAAGATAATAAAACTTTATTCATTGATGCTTCTGCCGAGTTTGTTCGTGGAGGAAATAAAAATAAATTAAGTGATGCTAATCGTAATAGGATTTTAGATGCTTTCAAGAATCGTGAAAATATAGAATATTTTACAAAATTAGTTGATAACGAAAAAATTTCTGAAAATGATTATAATATTGCAGTTTCAAGCTATGTCGTAGCAGAAGATACTAGAGAAATTACAGATATTAAAGATTTAAATAATAAAATTTCTGAAATCGTTAAAAGACAAAGTGAACTTAGAACCGCAATTGATAAAATTGTAGAAGAACTTGAAAGTGGAAAATAAAGATGGTTAACAATATGAATAAAATTGATAAATTAATTAATGAACTTTGTCCCGATGGTGTTGAGTTTAAAGAGTTATGGGAAGTTGCTGAAGTAGGCACTGGGAGTAGTAATGGAAATGAAGCAATTGAAAACGGAAAATATCCTTTATTTGTTCGATCTAAACATGTTAAATTTATAAATACTTTTGAATTTGATGAAGAATCAATAATCATTCCTGGTGAGGGAGGTATTGGCGAAATATTTCACTACATAAAGGGGAAATATGCATTGCATCAACGTGCATATAGGATTCACTTTACTACTGATGAGATAAATGTAAAATATGCTTATTACTACTTATTTGAGAAATTCAAAACATACATATTAAAACATGCAGTAACTGCAACAGTCTCTTCAATAAGAAAACCAATGATTGAAAAATTTAAAATCCCTCGTCCCCCTCTTCTAATCCAAGAAGAAATTGTTAAAATTCTTGATAATTTTACGGAGCTGGAAGCGGAGCTGGAAGCGGAGCTGGAAGCAAGAAAGAAACAATATGAATATTATAGAGAAGAATTATTGACTTTTGGAGATGGTATTGAGTGGATGAATTTAGATGAAGCATGTTTATCTATAAATGCAGGAGGAGATTTACCAAAGAGATATTTAAAAGGTCAAAAAGTGTCTACGTCCGCATTTCCATTTCCTATTTATTCTAACGGCACAGAAGAAAACGCATTATATGGTTATACTGATGAATATAGTATTGATAATGAAGCTGTAACAATATCTGCACGCGGAACAATTGGATATCATGCTGTTCGTAATCCAAAATTTACACCCATTGTACGTTTAATAATACTTATTCCTAAAACTGAAATTATCACCTCTAAATTTCTTAACTATATACTTGATATTACTAAAATTGGTCATAGTGGTGGAAGTATCCCACAATTAACAGTCCCAAATGTTAAAAAAATAAAAATCCCAATTCCATATTTACCTGAACAAGAACGAATAGTTAAAATCCTTGATAAATTCGATGCTCTTGTTAATGATATTTCAATTGGTCTTCCAACAGAATTAAAAGCAAGACGGCAACAATATGAATATTACAGAAATAAATTGTTAAGCTTTAATGAGGTCAAATCAAGTGGCTGAATTTGATTCAATTGAAGAAGTTGCCATAGAGATAAAAAGTAATCTTGATACACGCACAGATAAGAAACAAATTGCGATAGTGTACGCTTTCAATTCTACAGGAAAAACAAGATTATCAAATGAATTCATTAAATTAGATGATAAAAATGAATCAACAAATATTAAAGTATTATGTTACAATGCTCTTTTAGAAGATTTATTTAAATGGAATAATGATGAATTTATTTTGGAGTTTAATTCAAATTCTTGGGAAGCGAAAATAATTAAAGATGAGGGAATGGATAAAAAAATCATAAATAATTTCAAAAATATTCTTAACACTAAAATAGAACCATCTTTCGACTTAACTAAGGGCAAAGTAACCTTTAATACACCTTTGGGAAATGAAGAAATTGCCCCAAATATAAAAATTTCTAGAGGCGAAGAAAGTGTTCTTATTTGGTCCGTTTTTTATACTATTTTGGAAACAGCTATTGAAGAATTAAATCTTACTGAAGAATGTAATAGATCAACAGAGATATTTAATGAATTAGAATATGTTATTATTGATGATCCGGTTTCGTCTGTAGATGACAATAAACTAATTATGATGACCCTAGAATTGATTAAAGTAATAAAAGGATCTAATAACAAAAAGTTAAAATTTCTTATAACAACCCATCATGCTTTATTTTATAACGTTTTATTCAATTCCTTTAAGAAAACTGAGTACAAATATATTTTATCAAAATATGACACAAAATTAAAACTTGAAACTAAAGATGATTCTCCATTTGGCTATCATTTTGTGGTGATGGCTGAGATTCAAAAAGCCATTAACAATAATAATATTCAGAAATACCATTTTAATCTTTTTAGAAATTTATTAGAAAAAACTGCTAATTTTTTAGGATATGATGAGTGGCAAAATTGTGTCTTAGGCGATAATAACCAAGAATGCATAAAACTTATAAATTTAAATAGCCATGGCAAATTATCAGATTTAGAATACAAAGAATTATCTAATGATGAAAAAAATTTATTTCAAGAAACATTCGATAATTTTGTTAAAGAATTCAGATGGAAGGTAAAATAAATGCCAAATAATAAAAATTACAATCTTGTAGCACAAAATCCTGAAAGCACTGTTGTAGCAGAATATTCTCATCCTTATGGAAAAAGAGCAGAAAGTTATCAAAGCGAAGCAGAGTTAGAAAAATTTTTCATCAAACAATTACAAACTCAAGCTTACGAATATATTAAAATAACAAAGGAAGAGGATTTAATATTAAATTTAAGAAAGCAATTAGAAAAATTAAACAATTATACTTTTAGTGATAAAGAGTGGAAACATTTTTTTAATAGTGAATTAGCAAATCCAAACCAAAGTATTGCAGAAAAAACAGCTACAATACAAGAAGACTATATTAAAATTTTAAAGTGTGATGATGGTACAAGTAAAAATATTTATCTACTAAAAAAAGATAATATTCACAGCAATTCTTTACAAGTAATTAATCAATATGAAACGGAAGATGGAAAATATAAAAATCGTTATGATGTAACTATTTTAATAAATGGTTTGCCTTTAGTACATATTGAACTTAAAAAACGAGGAGTAGCAATACAAGAAGCATTTAATCAAATAAATCGTTATCAAAGAGAAAGCTTCTGGGCATCAAGCGGTTTATATGAATATATTCAGATTTTTGTTATTTCTAACGGAACACATACAAAATATTATAGTAATACAACTCGTTTTGAACACATCAAAGAGGCTAAAGGAATACAAAAAAAAGGTAAAAAATCAAGTAATAGTTATGAATTTACTAGTTGGTGGGCAGATTCTACAAATAGACCAATTACAGACTTAGTTGACTTCACAAAAACATTTTTTGCAAAACACTCCATTCTAAACATCCTAACAAAATATTGTGTATTTACTACAGATAAACAACTTTTAGTTATGCGACCTTACCAAATCGTTGCAACTGAAAAAATCTTAAACAAAATTGAAGTAAGTACAAATTATAAACAACTTGGAACTGTAAAAGCAGGAGGTTATATTTGGCACACTACAGGTTCAGGAAAAACATTAACGAGTTTTAAAACCGCACAATTAACAAGCAGACTAGACTTTATTGATAAAGTTTTATTTGTTGTTGATAGAAAAGACTTAGACTATCAAACAATGAAGGAATACGATAAATTTGAAAAAGGTGCTGCAAATAGCAATACAAGCACATCAATTTTAAAAAAGCAACTTGAAGATCCTAATGCTCGGATAATTATAACTACAATCCAAAAACTGGATAGATTCATAGCAAAAAATAAAGGACATAATATTTTTGATGGACATATTGTACTGATATTTGATGAATGTCATCGTTCACAATTTGGAGATATGCATACAGCAATCACAAAAGCATTTAACAACTATAATCTTTTTGGGTTTACAGGAACGCCAATTTTTGCTGTTAATTCATCTTCTGGCGGAAGAGTGGACTTAAAAACAACAGAACAAGCTTTTGGCGATAAATTACATACTTATACAATTGTAAATGCTATTGCTGATAAAAATGTTTTACCTTTTAAGGTAGATTATATTTCGACACTTAAAGAAGCAGAGAATATCGAAGATAAAAAAGTTAATAATATTGATAGAGAAGCTGCACTTTCTGCACCCAAAAGAATAAACAATATTGTTAAGTATATTTTTGAACATTTTGATCAAAAAACAAAGAGAAACATTTTTTACAAATTAAAAGACCGTCGATTAGTCGGGTTTAATTCTATTTTTGCCGTTTCTTCTATTGATGTTGCTAAAAAATATTACTCTGAATTTAAGAAACAAATCAAAGATTTACCTAGTGATAAAAAACTCAAAATAGCAACAATATATAGTTTTGGTGTAAATAAAGAAGAAATAGATGGAGTAATTGATGAAAATTCTGAAGACACAAGCGGACTTGATGAAAGTTCGAGAGAATTTTTAGAAAGTGCTATTAAAGATTATAATAAAATGTTTGGCACCTCATACAATACCTCCTCTGATAAGTTTCAGAATTATTATAAAGATATTAGTGAGCGTGTAAAAAATAGGGAAATAGATATTTTAATAGTAGTGAACATGTTTTTGACAGGATTTGATGCCACTACATTAAACACTATATGGATAGATAAAAATTTAAGATTGCATGGTTTACTTCAAGCATATTCTCGTACTAACCGTATATTAAATAGTATAAAAACTTTTGGAAACATTATTTGTTTCCGTAACCTAGAAAAAGCAACTAATGAATCTATCTCACTTTTTGGAGATAAAGAAGCAAGTGGAATTGTTTTATTAAAAACTTACAGAGAATATTATAATGGTTATGAGAAAGATGGAAAAACAATAAGAGGATATAAAAGTTTAATTGAAGAATTACAAGAAAAATTTCCCATAGGTGAGAGGATACTTGGGGAACAGAATCAAAAAGATTTCATTAAACTTTATGGTGGCATTTTAAGAGTTCGTAATATTCTTACAACTTTTGATGAATTTGATGGTAATGAGATATTAACTGAGCGAGATGTTCAAGATTACCACAGTTTATACATAGACCTTTATAATGAATTTAGAAAAAGTAAAGATACAGAAAAAGAAAATATTAATGATGATATTGTTTTTGAAATGGAACTTATTAAGCAAATAGAAATTAATATTGATTACATTCTAAAACTCATCAAGAAATATCATGAAGAAAATATAAAAGATAAAGAAATTTTAATAGATATTAATAAAGCAATAGATTCGAGTGTAGAATTACGAAATAAAAAGGATCTTATTGAACAATTTATTGCATCTCTTAATATAAAATCAGTGGTAGATGAAGATTGGCAAAACTTCGTAGAGAAAAAGAAAATTGAAGAATTAGAAAGAATAATTAAAGATGAAAACCTTAATCACTATGAAACATATAGATTTATCGAGAATGCATTCAGAGATGGTTGTATATCAACAACAGGAACAGCAATAACTAAAGTTTTACCTCCTATATCTCGTTTTTCTAAGGCAGGAGAACGTACTAAAAAACGTGAAACTATTATTGAAAAATTCACTAGATTCTTTGAAAGGTTCTTTGATATTTCTGAAAATAAATAATCTTATATTTCTTTCCAACTCTTCCACTCTTCTCTTCCAATAATAATATGATCTAAAACCTTAATATCAACCATCTTACCAACTTCAATCAATCTTTCAGTAATATCAACATCTTCTTTAGAAGGATTACAATCACCAGAAGGATGATTATGAACTAAAATTATAGAATATGCACTATTTTTAATAGCAGATTTAAAAACTTCTCTAGGGTGTATCAATGAATTTCCTAAAGTACCTATAGATATAGTCTCTTCTTTAATAATCTGATTCTTAATATCTAACATCAAAACAATAAAATGTTCTTTTTTCTCATTAACTAACCTATCATGAAACATATTAAAAACATCTTCAGCAGAATTAATTTTTTTAGAATAACCATTCTTAATCAATCTAGAATATCTTTTACTTAATTCTATAAAACTTAAAATCTTCAAAGGCTTTATCTTATCATTACACTCTTCCTTAAGTTCATTATAGCTTAAATTATCTAATTTATCAAGATTATAAGTATTTAACAGTCTATTAGCAAGTTCTATAGAACTTTCATTTTTATTACCATTACCAAAAAGAATAGCCAATAGTTCAGCATCATCAAGATACAAAGAACCCTTATTTATTAACTTATAATCAGGACGACTATAGAAAGGAATGTCATTAATTTTCATTATAACATTAAATATTTAAAGTTCAAAAGTCTTTAGGCAAAATTTCGGAAGGATTTTTAGAATTTCTGAAATATCTTCCATTTTTTCTCAGAAACTAATTTAAACTTTAAAATTAATTTAATATAATAAATAAAAATATGGCAAATTTAACATTAAACACAGATAATATAAAAAGCAGAATTTATACAATAAGAAATACACAAGTAATGCTTGATTCTGATCTTGCAGAGATTTATAATGTTAAGACAAAAGCATTAAATCAAGCTGTTAAGAGAAATAGTGAAAGATTTCCTGAGAACTTTATGTTTCAAATAACAAATAACGAGTTTGATAACTTAAGGTCACAAATTGTGACCATAAAAAATGGACGTGGAACTCATAAAAAGTATTTACCTTATGTATTTACTGAACAAGGAGTAGCTATGCTATCTGGAGTTTTGAAAAGTGATACTGCTGTAAAAATGAGTATTCAGATAATGAGTGCATTTGTCTCTATGAGAAATTTTATATCTAAAAATGCAGAAGTTTTTCATCGTTTGGACAGAGTTGAAAGAAAACAAATTGAGCATGATGATAAGTTTGATGAAATATTTGACGCAATACAAAGTAAAGACATCAAGCCAAAACAAGGGATATTTTTTAATGGTCAGGTATTTGATGCTCATAAATTTGTTTCTGATTTACTAAGAGAAGCAAAATATTCCATATCTATTATTGATAATTATGTTGATGATTCAGTTTTAACTCTTCTATCTAAATGCCAAAAAAATGTGAATGTTATAATTTATACAAATAATATTTCAAAACAATTAATATTAGATGTTGAAAAGTACAATACACAATATAATCCAATAATATTGAAAGAATTTAATCAATCACATGATAGGTTTCTAATAATTGATAATAAGGAAGTTTATCATATTGGAGCATCATTAAAAGACTTAGGCAAAAAATGGTTTGCATTCTCAAAATTTGATAAGGAAGCATTTAAGATATTAGATAAGTTGGGGTTGAAATAAAATAGAAGTGTCTTAAACATTAAAAATGAGGATTGGTTAGACAGTGTCTGACTTTTTCGGTATTTTTTATATAGAAGATGTATATATACAATGTTATATCTAGTAAATCCTTTTCCAGATTTTTGTCTTTCTATAAGTTTTTTAGAAAAGTTTTCATCAAAGTCAGGAAAATGCAAAAACCTTAGGTTTGTGCCTGAAATATTCAAAAATAATTAATTAAAATTAATATTTCTTTAATACTCAATTAATATCATAAGAATATCTAATCATAACCACCAATTATCCTAAATATCTCTCTCAGTTTCTTACATAATATCTTCTTATCAATAAGCTTAGTATTATATTCAGAAATCATAGCAGGAGATAGATTCCTATTAAGAGCATATTCAACAACCTCATCGTCCTTACTTTTACAAAGAATAACACCAACAGAAGGATTCTCAAAAGACTTCCTAACATCCCTATCAAGAGCTTCAAGATAGAAATTAAGCTTACCTAAAAACTCAGGCTTGAAATCATCAATCTTCAGCTCAAAAACAACAAGACACTGCAGAGACCTATGATAAAACAATAAATCAATAAAATAATCATTATTACCAACCTGTAACTTATACTCTTCACCTATAAAAGCAAAATCCTTACCAAGTTCAAGAATGAAACTCTTAAAGTTCTTAATCAATGAAGACCTTAAGTCTTTTTCAGAATAATCCTTAGGAAGATCAAGAAAGTCAAGAATATAAGTGTCTTTGAAAATATCAGAAAGATTAGGTTTAGATTGTGACAGCAGTGCTGACACTTTTGTATCAATTGTCTCAGCACTGCCGAGATTTTTGTCTTTATTACTTAATTTAGACATTTTAATAGAAGAAATCATTGTTCTCTCAAAAACGCTACTACTAATCTGTCGTTCTAACTCCCTAAAACTATATCTTTCTTTAATACTTAACATAATATAGAATTCTTTCTCTTCAATAGACTTTGTCCTATTTAGGATTAACATATTATTAGACCAGCTAATTTGTCGTAACAGTGTCACGACTTTTGTATTATCATTATAAGTTTTATAGAACTGTACCATCCTAAATAAGTTAGACTTAGTAAACCCTTTAAGTTCAGGTTCTTTATCTTTAATATATTCAGCTAAATTCTCAACAACACCTTTACCCCATTCAGAATTATCAACTTTCTTACTTATGTATTCACCAATATTCCAGTAAAGATCAATAAGTTCCTTATTAACAGAATAAAAAGCTCTATCCTTAGCATTCTGAATAATAGAGATAATATGCAAAAACTCTTTTTCATCAGCCATAATAAGATTAAGCAAATGAATTTAAAAAGCCTTTATGAGAAAAAGTTGAAAGATTTACGGAAATTATAGAATTATATTTTATTATAAACATTTTTTCTATGACCTATAAATGTTATCTTTATAGTATTATTTTCTATATCAGCTATTATTCTATAATCGCCTACCCTAAGTTTATAGTCATCTCTTCCAGATAATCTTACAAAATAATGCATGGGATTTTCTTTAGTTTCTAATATTTTCTTAAATATCCTCTCCTTAATTGGTTTTTCTAATTTATTCATTAGATCTATTGCTACTTCATCTAATATCAGAGAGTACATTACAGACCAAGCCTCTTTTTTGCTTCTTCTTCACTTAAGAATCTGCCTTTTTTTATTCTTTCTCTAGCTTTCTCAATAGACAATATTGTTTCAATGCTTAATTCAGGCTCTTTTTTAACTTTTTCAACTATGAATAACAATTTTTTAATTACTTCATCATAACTTTCATTCTTGTATTCTCTGTATTTATCAAGATGCATCTTTGTGTCCTCATAAATTTTTATTGTAGTGTTCATTTTTAACCTCCGTATACTTAGGTATACTTTAGTATATTTAACACTTTCTATATAATAATAATTTTTAATATTAAAAAGTCTTTATGAGAAAAAGTTGAAAGATTTACAGAAAAATTAGAAAATCTCACTAAAAACCTTTATAAATCCTTAACTTTCCCACAAATATATGAAAATGCCAAAATCTAAAAGAAGGTTCTGTCCTAAGTGCAAGAACTATACAGAACAAAAAGTAGAAATGGCAAAAGTAACAGGAAAGAGAGGAAGCCTAAGCCACGGTTCAATCCAGAGAGCAAGAAAGAGAGGACAGGGAAGAGGTGCAGGTAATAAAGGTAAATGGGGATCAAAACCAGCAATATCAAAATTCAAAAGAACTGGAGCTAAGATCAGCAAGAAAACAGCATTCAAATATACATGTAAAGTATGCAATAAAGCAACACAGCAAAGCCAGGGTTTTAGAACAAAGAAAGTGGAGTTCGTATGAAAGCAAAAAAGGAAACAAAAACAAAATTCTTGAAAGTAAGATGTCATAAATGCAAAAATGAACAGAATATATATTCTGCAGTATCACACAAAGTAACATGTCTAGTATGCGAAGAAGTATTAGCTGAACCAACTGGGGGAAAGAGCAAAGTACATGCAAAGGATGTAGAGGTTCTTCCGCAATCATAAATTTTTTAAATGAAATATCTGGCTTATATCAAACCAAGTGAAGAATTCTTAAATAAAGCAGGAGATTATGTACAAAATCTAGGTGATGATGTTTCTAAAAACTTACTTGATACAGGACATTGTACTGTTTTCTATGGACAACTGGCAAATGTGATAAAAGGAAAAAAAACTGCACCTAAAATAATTAAAGGATTCAAAAATATAATACCATCACCAGCAAGAAATACAAGAATAGAAAAACTAGAATTATTTGATGAAAACTCATTAGTTGCAAGATTAGAAGATAGTGCAGGATATATAAGAAGAATACATTTCAGCCTGATAAATACATTCAGAGAATTCTTGGACAGAGATATTCTAGATAATCTGGAATTAATACCACAACAATATAGGGAAAATAGAGATAGAGTAAGAGTATACCAGACATGGGGATCAGAATATTCTGGAGATTTATATGCACCACACATAACATTATGCAGACTAAAACAAGTTAAAGAGGGGATATTAACCAATCCATTTGAGGGAATAGAATGGGTTACAGATGAAGTATACTTAGCTAAAAGAGTTGAAGGAAAATGGGAAGATATAGCACTAGTAAAATTACATTAATCATTTATGATATTTCAGATTATTAATAATAGTAAAAGACCTGTATAATTGTTCCATAATTAATAAACGAGCTAATTCATGAGTAAAAGTCATTCTAGATAAAGATATTATTAAATCAGCTTTTTTCTTAACTAATTCAGGAATTCCACTCTCATCACCTAAAATAATTGTTATATTCTTATTCTCAATATTTTTTATAGTAGAAGCTAACTCTTCTGAAGAATATAATCTACCATTAATATCAAAAACCATAACAAAATCATCTTTATAATCCATATCTAAAGATTTGACTTCAACAATCTCTAATTTAGTAAATCTCTTAAGTCTTTTAAAATATTCATCAATACCAGAAGAAATGAATTTTTCCTTAGTCTTTCCAAGAAATAATACTCTAATCATCTCTGAAATACCTTAATCTGGATCTCATAGAATCAATCATTACTTGAGCAGCATGCTCTTCAAGTTCTCTCCTTAATTCACCTCTAGGATGTTCAGCGTAAACTTCTTTAGGTAATGGTCTTTGATAATTTACATAACTAACAGGAGTTACATCTATTATATCATAATGTTCAATAGTTAATTCTACCATGAAAAATGCTAATTTACAAAAACTTATAAAGATTGTGAAAATACAATAAAACATGTTCTACAAGAAGAAAGGAAAGCCAGAGATTGATGAGATAGTCATATGCACAGTAAAGAGGGTATTATACCATTCTGTATTTGTAAATATAGATGAATATGAGAATGCTGAAGGAATGATACATATCTCAGAGATAGCTCCTGGAAGGATAAGGAATATAAGGGATTATGTAGTAGAGGAGAAAAAAGTAGTATGCAAAGTACTTAACATAACAGAGAAAGGAGATTTAGACTTATCATTAAGAAGAGTAAGCACTACACAGATGGTGAATAAATTAAATGATTATAAGAAAGAGGAAAAGGCAGAAAAGTTACTAGAACAGATAGGAAAAGAATTAAATTTTAATTTAAAAAAAGTATATGAAGATATAGGAATAAAAGCAATAGAAAGATATGGAAGCTTAAATAACCTATTCAATGCAATATTAGAAAAAGGAAAAGATGCTGTAACAGAATTGAAAGGAAATGAAAAACTATCAGAACAGATATACAAGGTAGTAAAAGAAAAAATAAAACCAATACAGATAACAGTAAGTTATATACTAAATATAAGATCATATGCAGAGAATGGAGTAGATACAGTAAGAAATATATTAACAGATGCAGAAAAACAGGGAACAGAGATAATGTACTTAGGGGCTCCAAAATATAAGATATCAACAACATCAACAGATGTAAAAAAAGCAGATACATTATTGAAAAAGATAATAGAAAAAATAGAGGAATCATCAAAAAGATTATCAATAGAATTTAGTTATGCGAAGAATGGTTGAACAAATACTAAGATGCACTAAATGCAGGATATACACATTAGAAAGAAAATGCACTAAATGCAATTCTGAATGCTTAACAACAAAACCTGCAAAATACAGTCCAGAAGATAAATATGCAAAGTATAGACTGGAATATAAGAAAAAAGAACAGGGACTACAGAACAATACTACCAAAGATATATAAATAATTAAAAGAAAATAAACTAATGACATTAACAATAAAGAAAATCAAAGATAAAAAAATAAACAACCCAGTATTATTAGAAGGGCTACCAGGAATGGGAAATGTAGGGAAGATAACAGTTGATTTCATAATACAAACATTAGAAGCTGATAAAATATATGAGATATATTCAGATACATTCCCAAGCTGTGTATTCTTGAATGAGGAAGGAATAGCTGAACTGCCTAAAATAGAGATATATCATAAGAAAACAAAGAATAAAGAATTATTATTACTAACAGGCGATATACAACCATCAGATGAGAGAGGGTGCTATGAATTCTGTGAAACAGTATTAGATATGTTCCAAAAATATAAAGGAAAAGAGATAATCACATTAGGTGGGATAGGAATGAAAGAACTAGTAAAAAATCCAAAAGTATATTGTACTGGTACTAGCAAAGATTCAATAAAAAAATACAAACTAGAAAATGTAAAACAGCCATTAGGATTGATAGGACCGATATTAGGAGTGAGCGGATTATTATTAGGACTAGGAAAAAATAAAGGAATTGATGGAACAATATTCTTAGTAGAAACATCAATAAACCCAGCACACCTGGGAATAAAAGAGGCTAAAGAATTATTGACAATATTAAATAAAATATTAAAACTAGGATTGAACATGAATAATATAAACAAAGAGATAACTTCATTAGATAAAGAGATAAAGAAAAAAATTGATAGCATAGAAGGAATAAAAGAAGAGACAAAGAAATCAAAGAAAGAATCAATAAATTATATAGGGTGATTATTTTTTAACAAACCTAAAATCTGTTATATCAAAAAGTTCCTTAATATTCCTAGCAAAAACATGAATTTTGGGATCAATCTTTCGAAAATAATCCTTTAAATCATTTCTAGATGATTTTGGAGAAAAAACAAATATACCATGATTATAATCTATAGATAAACAACTCCTATGACCATTAATCCTGTCTGCAACACCATAAATGGGATAACCATTGACAGATAAATCTAATGTTAAAACACTAATTGGGTAAGGTATGCACTTAAACCAAGGAACTGATAAAGACAGACCAACTAATTCTCTTAATCTAGAAACATCGTCATCAAGACGTTTATCTAATGTAATATATTCATGACCCATCAAAAATCACCTAAAGACTTATTTTTCTTAAGAAATTTTTCCTTATCATCCAAAACTATTTCGCCATAAACACCATCATAACCCGGATTTATCTTTAATTTATTCATTCTATTTAAAATTATAACTCTAGCTAATTTCTCATCAATAACAGTCTTAAGTTTTTCTTCAGGAACTTCCAATAATATATTATATTCAGTATTGAAATTCTTTATTAAAATATTATATATATCAATAACTTTCTTTGATGTAAATTGTTTAACACCATAAACTGCTGAAATCAATTCATGCAAAGGAAGAATTTTTATATAATACGGAACATTCTCAGGTTCTTTACGATCAGCTAATTCCTCAATACGATATTCAACACCAATAGTCATTTCCTTTTTGCATACAGGACATATTTTATTTAATTTTTTACTCTCTTCATAGTTCATCATAATATTACAATTCCTGTGACCATCAATGTGATATTTGCCATATTCAGGAGATGCTTCAATAGTACCTTTTAATCCTTCACCTGTCCTTATAGAATTAAGAATCGACTTGTATTTTAAATCACAATCAAAAATAGTTGCTTCTCTTCCTAAACGTGAAGGGTGAGATGAATGAGGATCAGAGAAAGAAACAATATTATACTTATCAAGACTTGATATTTTACGATTCATAAAAGGGTCTGAAGAAATTCCACTTTCCAAAGCATGAATATATTTACTTCTATCTTCAAAACATTCCTCAACAGAATCAAAACCTGATTTAGAACCTAATAATCCGAAAAAACTTGTCCAAATATGTCCGGGAATAATCTCAATATCATGACTGACAGAACGCATCATATCAACAAACTCAATACTATTAATACCAAAAATTGGCCTGCCATCATAATCTAATCTTCCACGAGTAAGCATCAAATCTGTAACTTGCTGAACAACTTCTCTGTTAGGAAATAATAAAACATGATGAATCCTACGACCTTTATTATTGTGAGAATACATCAAAGAAATTTCAGAAGTCCACAAGAAAGGGAATTTATTCTTAGACCATAATACACCATTCTCATCTTCATTTAATTCTGATTTAATAGAACTAAACCATCTATTATGCAAACAATCTCCTGTACCTATTATATTTAAACCTTTAATCTTAGAATTATCTTCTAATAACTTTAAAGTTGTATTTTTACTACAAGCATTAGCATAAGGACCGTGAATATGGAAGTCTCCTAATAATTTCATGAAAATAAAGAAACATTTTGGCTTATAAATATTTATATAATAACTAAATGAATTTTTCTAATTGTCCTCTGAACTTATCTTCTTTTGAGAATGAGGCTAGACATTTTGAAATTCCAAAACCACTTTTTTTAAAATTCTTAATTTCTATTATTATTGCCTGTCCCTCTTTGATATTCTGTTCTTCTACAACATTCTTTGGTATAGTCACTACTAAAGATCTCCCAATTCTTCTTGTTTTTGTTAATATTTCCATTTGTATAATATCATGTATAATCTTATTATATAAAATGTTTTCTCTATACCCATATTAATTAAAAATTTATATTTTTAACTCTAAAAATCCTGAAAGATTTACGAAAAAATTACAGCAAGATTAATAAAGTTTAATCAGAATAATAATATTATGAAAAGATCTGCGAAAAACATATTACTGGCTGCGGGAGTTACTTCTTCAGTATTAGGAATTACATTTGCAGTGCCTTCATTCATAAAAGAGATATATGGTGTTGCAATAGTCTCTACAATATTAATAATAGGCGGAATGATCATAATAGCATATTCTATAGGAGAATAAATGGATGTTAATATAAAAAAGAACATACTTGACTTAGAGTACAATAAAAATTTACAGCATCATAATACTATTATAGTAATAATATCAACTTATTTAATTGCGATAATACTTGCCTTAATCACTAAACAGATAGATTATACAAGCTTAAAAGAGTTCAGCATACTTGGAGTTGTAACATCCTTAGTCATCATATTAAATATTTCATTACTTATAAAATTCAGGGAAAGATTAAAAAATATAATTGAAGAAATAAAAAATTTATAAATTTAGATTACACTCTTTATCTTCAACTGAGTAGTTATACCATCTTTATAGACATAATTAAATGTAACTCTCAAAGGAGTCTCAAAAGCATTATCCTGCATAGATGAAGTATCAATAGTACATGATAAGGAGACTTTATTCTGTATAACATTCAATTGTCCTTCATTATTAGTCATTGAACTGCATTTAATAAAAGAAGCACTGTTCTGGAATTCTGTCAATTCAACTTTAGCATAAACCTTATTCTTCTCTTTATCATTATCAACACATTTACCATTAGCTAAATAGTCTTTAGAATAAAGAATGCCTTTACCATTATTCATTGCTTCAATGTAAACTGAGATCTTATTTTCACCAGCAGGTCTCTGAACCAATGTAGTGACTTGCAAAGGAGCTCCTGAATTCTCAGAAACTTTAGCCTCATCAACCTTACATGTAGTAGATGGAACTCCAGTAACCTGTTTTCTTAAACATAAATCTTTAACTCTTGAGATAGTCTCATATTTGTAACAAACATTAGCTGCTAAATCCAAAGTCCTGTCAGCATCTTCATTAGGAAGATAACGAGCATCATATTGTATAATAGTCTGAGATGCAGCAGAAACTTTATCAGCTTCTTTCCTTAATTTTTCTAAAGGAACTTCATTAAGTTTAGTAGGATTAGGAATCTGGAAAGCATTATAATTAATACCATCAAGAGTAACCATAGCTTCACCCTCTTTAACAGAATATTCACCCTTATTTTCTAAGTTAACATTAATATTGAAAGTCTCTTTATTATCATCCAAAACCTGATTATTATCACTGGAAGATTCAACAGTAATTTTAGAAACAATACCATCCTTACCACCAACAAAACCTGAAGTAGGAGTTTTTTTAGTACCAGTAGTACATGCTGCAACCAATAATAAAGAAATCAATAATATGAATAATAGTTTTTTCATGCTGACAACACCTCGTTACTTATGAGCTTTATTTTTCCACCTGGAACAGACTGCCTGAAACCGTATCCCATATCAATCTTTACAGGAACATCAAGGTAATCTTGGTTCAGAGTTATTAGAGTTGAACACTTAATAACCTTTTCGTTTTCATTGGATCTGATATTTAATTTACTGCCAGAACTAATACTTGAGCAAGAAGCTGAATAACCATTAATCTCAACATTGAAATCAATATCAGCAGAGCCAAAACTTGTTTTCTCAAATGATTCTTGCTTAGGCAATAATTCTCCTTGAATAGCTCTTGATAAAGTAATTTCAGTATTTAATTTAACATCATTAGAATTAATCCTGCTTGGTCTTATTAATATTTTAGCAACTTTAAGAGGCATATCAGGCTGCTGTACAGATAAAGATTGTTCAGTACCACAATTAGAAGGAATAGTCGGAGAGTTAGCCCCAGGTTTTTTAACACAAGCAACAGCACCTGCTGAAGTATCTACTGAATATTTAAAATCAGCAATAATAGAAATTTCATTAGTAATACTAGGATCAAGATTAGAGTAAGGCTGAGAGGTAAAAGTGAAAACATCTTCGGAAGGATTAATACCACCTTTACTAGTCTGAGATGCTGAAGGAAGATTAACAGGATAACAAGGACTAGGACTATCTTTCAAGCCACCATAATTATCACTAATAGAATCCCTCAAGCATAATTCACCATTAATACCATTAGCATTAACAACAGCATTAGAAATTTGTATTGTAGTAGAAAATTCTCCTCCCTCTGAGAGTTCACTAGGTAAAGGTTCAATAAATTTAATAGAAACACCACGAGCAGAACCACCACTACCAGAACCAGAAGAACATGATATCAAAACAACTGATAAAACTAGTATAATCACCAAATTTTTAAATTTCATTAATTAATATATTACAGAAGTGTTATAAAAACTTTTCTTAAAATAAAATCATTACTTATTTATTATCTTTTCGAGATTTTTCAAGAATTCTTTAGTTATGTGCATAATTAAATGTTTGTTTTTGCGCCCTTATTAACAGCGAATATAAAATTGAATTCTCAAAAAGATGTTATTCATTTTGCGCAACATAAAAATAAATCATGCATTAGCTTCTAAACCAGGAAGTTTATACAAGTCAACAGCAGCTCTCTTATCAACCTTGTAAACATATTTAGAAGTTAATCTGAAAGTATCAAACTGAAGACCAGAATCAGGAACAGACAAAACACTGAACTTGCAACCGAATAAAGGAGTTGACTTAAATAAACTAATACATTGAGATTCTGAAATTGCAAAATCCTTGAAAGATTTAGAGTTACAGTCACGATTAACACGAGCAAGAGCAGCATCAGTCAACTGATATAACTTGAAACCATTATCTCCAGGACCAATATATTCAAAATCACATTGAGATGCTCTACCATTGAAACCCTGCTCACCCTGAAATGCAATATTAACAACATTAGGAATATCAGGAACCTGCAACTGGATACTATCAAGCTTTTGTAAATTACCACTAAAAGTAGGATTGCTAGATAACTGAACAAACAATTGGTAAGGATTAGAATTAACAGTCAGAGGCTGACGACCAACATTGACACCAATATTCAGAGGGCCTGGAGTAGAGACAGCTTTTACTTCACGATTGCTAAGCAAAGAATCCTTAATTGAATACTGCACAAAAGGATCAACATTAGTCCTGTCCAAAGATGTCAAGATATTAGGGGACAAAAAATAAACTTTCTGAGTTGCCCTACTGCCAAATTCATAAGTAACAATAGCCTTGACAAATTTAGTGACTTTAGGAGTCTTCATAGTATCCTTATTAATACCACCAGGGAAAAGACAGTTGAAATCAATATTAGTATCTTCATTCTTGAAAACAGAAACTTCATTATCAGAACCGGCACCAATAATCTCAGCAGGAACTAATGCTTCACTATTATAATCTTCCATAGAACAGAAAACTTTCAATTTAATCTCATCTTCAAGACTAGAAGCCTGAATAGTACCAGTAACTTCAATATCATCACCAGGATTGTTAACTAGTTTAATACTTTTAAAATCAGAAATGTAAACACCTAATTTTTTATTAGTACTAGACTGAACTTCAGATTCAAAACTGGCAGTTGGATTTTCAGGATGAAGAATATTATTCAAACCAATACTTTCAAAGAATGCGCTTGCTTTAGCAAGAGGAGTATCTGTAGTGACAGCAAGATGTTTAATGCCAGATGCACCTTCACCACTCTTTACAAGATAGTTGCCATACACATATAATCCACCATAAATTACTATAGCAACAATAAGAAAACTTATGATAACATAAAATAATTTGATTAAAAATCTAACAGGCCATGAAGCAGCACGGGCAGGTGCCAAAGCAGCTTGAGCTCCAGGGTTTGCCATTATTTACTCCAGAACAACTTTCAAACCTGCAAGATTGAAAGTGTTAGAAGGAATTATTTTTAAAAAATTAGTGCCCTGAATTACATATTCCCTTAAATCAAGAGTGAACTCATTAGTATCAGTCCTCATAATATATTCATTATTATTAATCTCTAATCTAGCGTTCTTGTTAAACTGGTTATTATCCAATAAGAATTTTAGATTTATTTTTATTTCATTATTTTTTATCTTATCATAAGTCTCCGGAGAGATAGTGAAACTATAAGATGGGAAATCAGCTTCTTTTGATTTAGTCCTTAACTCAATATCTGAGAATATAAAACTACCATCGCCAACATTAAAAGATAAAGTGTTAGAGCCTTCAACAAAAAGTTTAGGATCAATATTAGCAGATTCATCAATGTTAAGACATGATACTTGTTTTTCGAAAGCTGATTTATGATTCAGGAAAATCTGGAATTTAGTCAAAGAATTTTCCAAAGGTTCGTTACAATACTGCTTGTAACTAATAGTTGCTGATTCAAGATTTCTCCTTTCTGATTCAGACAATACGAAAGTCCTCAACTCTTCAGAATTCTTGAACTGGAATTCCTGCTTGACACCAATATTTTCAAGAACGTAAACATTAGATGAGAAGAAACCTGAAGATACAGAGAATTCAACTTCATTATTGTTCTGGAGATAAGATTTAGGAATCTCAATTATCTTGATACCAGGAGAGGTTATCTCTTCAGTATAGATAGTATTACCATTGACTTTAATCCTTAATTCTCCATCAAATTTTGCAACATTAAAAAAAAGATTAGCTTTGATAGTATCTGACAATGAAGAAATTGAAAATCTGATCCTAGGAGATGATCTTGAGAACAAACTAGCTTTAACATTAAGATTCTGAGCTAGATCAATAAGTTTAGGCTGAGTCTTAAGAAAAAGATTCATGTTAGCAATATCATGAACACCAACCTGAGTCTTAGTAGGATATAAAATTCCAGGAGATTCTGCTAATAATTCTTTTCTTTCAGAAGAGCTTGAACTTGATGAACCAGAAGTAGAACTCTCACCTAAAAGCTCGTCCCTAACTTCAGGAGGGACAAATAATAAATATAAAACCATGAACAAGGCTATAATAATTATGATAACAGCAACATTACTACCATCACCAGCAGCTCTTTTATCATTAAACATAATATAAAATACAGACTATTAATATTTAAAGGTTTTTATAGAATGATTAATCACCATAAAATGAAGATTCAAGTTTATTTAATAATAAAATTAAAATTCTATGATCAGAACCATTACCAAATAAAGCATTATTACCAAAAGTGTAATCCTTAAGAAGGTTGTTAGTTTTTGATATAAAATAGTATTGTTCTAAAACCTTTTTCTTATTAGGACTATTATATGCAGTTAAAAATATTTTAGTCATTGTAATATCAGTAAATATCTCCCTCAACCTTCTTGAATCATTAGAAGAAAAAGAGTTTCTTTCAAGAACGTTCTCCATAAGTCTGATAAATCTAGGAACAAATTTCTTCCAATTATCAAGCCCTTCAAGCATTTCACTTTCTGAAATCATTAGAATAATAAAAATAGACTAGTATAAAAAATTTATTATAAAACTTACTAAAGTTAAAGTAAAGGTAAATAAAAGTTATATTTGATAAGCTAATACTATTGACAACGATCTGATCTGCAATTGCAACTAATTTCTTTGAAACCTTTATCTCCACCACGACAGTACCATTCTTTTAATTTAGTTGTTCCCATACAATAATCATCTTTTGTTTCAATAACCTGATTATCTTGTTTAATTGTTAAAGTCCCTTTCATTGAAGGATTATTACCATCAGGGTAAGAACTATCAATATCTGAATCTGTGCATGAAGCAGAACCAGAAGTTGTAACAGGGTTTCCTGAATTTTCTTCTTCTGGATTATCATTAGATCCTCCAGAACCATCAGGATTACAGAATCTATCTAATTCAGCATTAGACATTCTAGGAATATCATCAGCACATATAGCATAACCACGAGCAGATAAACAACCATCAACCTCTGCTTCAAAGATGTGACCAAGAACAGGACAAGACCTTACAGTCCCAGAACCGCATCTTCTTTCATTAAAAATTGGATAAGACTGATCTGAGTTAACAACAAATTTATAACCATAAGTTTTTGGATCTAATATTTTATAAGATTTAGATTTTGAAACAGTCATTGAACATGAAGGTTCTAATAATGTATTATCATTTTTACATTTGTTCTTGAAAGTTGCTGATTGTTTTTTAGCAACATTACTCAAAGCATCAATAGCAACACCATTATATTCAATCACACCAGCAGTATTACGACAAGTTGGAGAATAACAAGAACTATCAATACAGGTCTTATTAACTCCCAAAGAACAATCAAATTGTTTAGTCTGAACTTTATCTTTTAGAGTAAAATCCTTGCCGCAATATCTTTCATTAAGCTTAGAATGATAACTACCAGAATATTCACCAACCAAAGGAAACTGCTGAGGTTTTTTCTTGCCTAAATCAGCAATATTACTAAAACCAAAACCTGAAGATTCAACACATGAATCATAAACAGGATTTGTAACAACAGCATAACCTTTGACATTATAATTCAAACCACGATCAGAATCAAAACATTTACCAGACTGAATAGAGACTTCATTAGGAATAGTCGGGAGCTGATCAGGAAAACTAGATGAAGCTGCTGAGTAAACAAAAGGAAGAGATAATAAGATTATTAATATTAAAAATATTTTATTCATTCAAGCACCACTCCTTTCGATATTTTCACATTCAGCAACTGCATGCCTCTTGTAAGCGTTAACACACTTACCATTAGAACATAAATCACATTTATAACAATTTTGTTTCCATAAACCATTACTATCACATGAATATTCCCAAAGATAATTGGAATTACTAATACAAGAATCAGAATAAGATTCAGAAGAACCACCAGAAGTAGAAGTAACCCTACCATAAATAGAAGGAGACAAACCATCAGAATCAGAACAAGAGATTTGAGTTTCAGGAACAACAGGTTCTTCATCACATGAAATCACAGGCTGCCAGTCCTTCCAAGTACCATAATCATTTACAGAACAAACAGCAGAATAATCATACCTTGAATTATCACCACAACATATCTGAACAGTTCCAGGGAAATTAGGATTACCACCAGCAGAATTCCTACACACAGTCCTTTGTTCACCGGGAGTGCACTCATTAACATAAGGAATATTAGAGGGAGGAGAAATAGGGACATTAACAGAAGGATTAATATTATTTAAATTAATATTATCACATTTGAATTTAAGAACCCTGTTGGGGTCAGTCACATATACTAAATGTTCACCATTATTATAATCATAAGCAACATCTCTAGGACTAATTAATTTTCCATTTCTTGGACCATTATCACCAAATTTATTAACATACCTTCCATCTAATGTAAAGATTTGTACACGCCCATTACCAGTATCAGCTTCATAAAGATAGTTATTATTATAATCAATATCCAGTCCCATAGGATAATTTAATTGACCATTACCAGAACCATAAGAACCAAAAGCTATATCTTGATTATTTGCTTCCTCATAAAAATTATAAATTCTATCAAAACCAACAAATAACCTCCTATTAGAACTATCAAAAGCAAGACCTAGAGAATTACTAAGACTAGGAGGGAATACGATAAATGTAGGAGTGGACCTATAACCAGTATTAATATTATATTCATTAATTTCACCGCCCTGAGATACAAAAAAATTATCTGATGAACCTAAAACAACATCCCACCCCCACCCATTAATATTATATTTACGTAAAAATCTCCCATTAGAATCAAATTTCTGAACACGACTAGTATCAACAACATAAACATTATCATCTTTATCAAGTGTTATTCCCGTAGGAATATTAAATTGCCCATCTCTTGTTCCAGAAGAACCCCATTTTCTTAAAAAATTACCATCAGAATCAAATTTCTGAACACGATTATTATTAAATTCTGTAACATAAATATTATGATTAGAATCAACATCAATACCAGTAGACAGATTAAACTGACCATTACCTGAACCACGAGAACCCCAAGCCTTAACAAAAAAACAAGAAGTTGGAGGGGTATTTGAATTTACATTGGATGATTCAGCATTGCAAGAGAATTTTTTTATTTTAGAATAAATGGAGGAGTTTACATTAGTGAGAGTTTGGGTTTCAGAAATATAAAACTTATTATTGTGTTTTATAAAAGACCCGCCACCAAGTGAGTTAGGGAAATCAATACCAGCATCGTATAAAAACATCCCATCTAGTGAGTAGACTTTAACACCACCATTTACACCAATATATACTTTATCATCAACAAAGAGATCATTAGGCGGACTAAAAACATCCCACTCACTCAAAAAAATACCATTGGAACTATATTTTTTTATTTTACCAGATCGAATAGATTGAACAGGAACAATATAAATATTTCCAGAACGATCTACAGCAATTCTTGTTGGTTTAAATGTGTCAGTACTAAACTTCATCAAAAACCTTCCATTAGAATCAAATTTCTGTATCCTCATATTCTCTTTATCAGCAATATAAATATTATTAGAAGAATCAACAGCAATGTCTTGAGGAATATTAAATTGTCCGTTACCAGAACCACGGGAACCCCATCCAATTCTTTCTCCTGATCCAGGATTATTAAAAGAGTACTTACGAATTTTACTATTGGATGAATCTATAACATATACAAAATGATTAGAATCAACAGCAATTTCTGCAAGCAACCCATTACGCTCATTATAACTAAGACCAATACTTTCTAAATGTCTGCCATTTATGTTATATTTGTGAACAAAGCCATTCTCAGTATCAGTTATATAAAAATTACCAGCAGTATCCATAGCAAAATCTGAAACAATCAATTTCGCATTAGGAACATTACCATCAAAATATGTAGGAATCCATTCATTAACAAAAGAACAAGTTTGTTGGTTATTCTCATTAAGCAATGGAAAACCTAATTCAGAAGAAAAACTTGCCATACCATCAGAATAAGAGTATAAACTCAATCCAACTAAAGAAACCAAGACTAATAAAGAAAACTTCCACAACAACTCCCTCTTCTCAAACAAATTCATAAGATATACTGATTGAAAGCAATATAAAAAGATAACTAATATAAAGACTCTGCTGAAAATCTATTCATTACTAATGAACACTACTTTGCACTGGCAATGCACACTATATCAAACAACTTAAAAAAAACTTCAATAATCTTGGTTCCTTCAATAACATCTTAGCAGACTAAAATAATTCAGGTTACTCTATACTACCAATAGAAGCTTTTGTCTATTATTAATAGAAACTATTATTTTGAATATTCAAGAAGTTTAAAACCAAATTTTAATAGTCTAGGTTCCTTCAATAACATCTTAGCAACGAACTTAGAAGGATATTCACGAACATTCTCTGATAAAATATTCTTTAATTTATCCTGAGAAAAATAATCAACTAAGTCATTGTAATTTTTATGAGAGAATTTCTTTAATGTGTTTCTTATTTGTAAGTGAAGCCATAAATCTAAACCAAGATTCTTCTTCCATAAAGAATCATAATTCTTATTATTAATTATAGAATCAACTAAATATTTAGAGGCTGACATACTGTAAAAAATTCCTCCATGAGAACTTGCTTTAACCATACCAGCAGCATCTCCAATCAAATAAATATTCTTGTCCTGAGTTTTTAACTTCCTATCATAAACAGGAATCATACCACTCTGATAACAAACAATCTTTGAATTAGTCTTTTTCATCAACTTATCAAAATCATTTTTAGGATTAGATTCAGAGACTAAACCAACTCTTGCAAATTCATCATTCTCAGGAATAAGCCATGCAAATTCACCATAACCTAAGAAAATTTCAACAGTATCCTTAGAATAAATATCACACTTAGTTCTAGCTTGCATACCAGTAATGAATTTTCTTTTACTAATATCCAACAAACCTGAAGACTGACCAACTTTAGAGTAAGGACCATCAGCACCAACAAGATAATCAGACTCGTAGTAGGCACTATTTGTCTTAAACTTTATTTTATCATCAGAACGTGTTAAAGACTCAAATCTTGAATTCAAATGAAACTTAACACCAGCAGATTCAGCTAAAGAAGAAATGTACTGATCAAGTTTAGAACGGTCAAAAACATAATCAACAGGAATCTTAACAGTAAAAGAATTACCATCAGGAGAATTGAACTTAACTTTCTTAATCTTATTAACAAGAATAGACTTAGGAATCTTAGGAAGCAAAGAATCAAGAGCAGGAGTAATAACACCACTGCACTGAATAGGAATACCAACTTTAGGATGTTCTTCAAAAACTTCAACATCAAAATTCTTCTTAGCCAAAGAATAAGCAGCAAAGCTACCAGCAGGACCAGCACCAATAATAGATATCATAAAATAAAATAAAAACAAGAGAGGTTCCTAATTGGTTAAATTATAGTTTAATAGCAATAGGATTAGGATCAAGAGCAATATATAGTATAATAACACAGGATAAAAGTTATTTGATATATGGGTTAATAGGATTAGGAATATTCTTCATAATAGCTAATATAATGTATTATGCAAAACAATGGGGTGGAGGAGATGCTAAATTATTAATTGGAATGGGAGCAATGTTTGGAAATTATGAAGGAATAAAATATCTTAATCCAGTATTTGATCTTCCATTTATTTTAATATTAATAATAAATATACTAGTTGCAGGAGCAATATGGGGAATAGTTTATTCTACTTATCTAGCAATAATGAATAATAAAGAGTTTGTAAAAAACATAAAAGAAAACACACATAAAAACTTTATTTATTTAATAATAATAGGAATAATAATTATAATATTAAGTTTAATAATAAATAATGAATTTAGGTTCTTAATATTTATTCTAGGAATAACATTATCATTACTTCCTTCAACTTATATATTCTTCAAATCAGTAGAAAAATCATCAATGTATAAAAAAGTAAATATTGAAAGATTAACAGAGGGAGACTGGATAGCAGAAGATATAAAAAAAGGAAATAAAATAATTTGCAGTTCAATAAAGAATAAAAATCAGTATGAAATAAATGATAATAAGAAAAAAATAAATAAATTCTTTAATAAAATAAAATACTTACCATTCAAAAAATATTTATTAAAATTTTTAATTACAAGAGCTGAAAAAAGCATAAATTATGGATTAACTAAAGATGATATCAAGAGATTAAAAGATAATAAAATAAAAGTTGTAATAATAAAAGATGGACTGCCATTTGTTCCAGGATTCTTAATAGGATTTATATTTACACTAGTATACGGAAGCTTATTCGCAGTATTCAGGGTCTTCTTTTGATCATACGAGAAAAATCTTTAGATAAAAAGGGAGTTTCATCAACAACAGGTTTTTTAGGCTCTTCCTTCTTTTCTTTAGGAAGATTAGCTAATATCTTTTCACGCATCTCTTTCAAAGAATCAGGAGTAGAAGGTTTAGGTTTAGTAACAAGATGAACATCATCATCCTTTAATCTGGGAATAATATTAATAACAAAATGATCAAATCTTTTACCTAAAATTTTTCCATCCTCAACATATAAAGAAACACCATCAGAGAAAGATAAAATGGAAGTAGATAATATTTTAGAAATTTTAAAAAGATTTTCAGTATCAACGTGTGATAAACCTGTAATGCTTGAAATGTGTGCTTTAGGGAATAAAATTGTGTGACCTGGATTAGCTGGATTTATTTCAAGAACTGCAATATAGTTAGGATCATCATAAACTTTAGTAGTCTGAATTTTACCCTCTGACATAAGACAAAAAGGACATTGAGCAGGAGATTTCTCATAAGTAGCAATAATCTGATTAAGTTTCTCTTCACGTTCATTCTCAGGCAGAGTCTGCAAGTAAGCCTGAATCTGATCCATCTCCTCTTTAGAAAGTTTAGGCATACTAATAATTAAAATTAAAGGTTAATAAAGATTATTAATTAAGAGCTTCAATCTCTTTAGGTATACTCCTTAATTTTTTAAATGAGTTTATAAAAAAATAGAGACATGGTGACATAACAAGGAATGTGAATAATATAAGATAAGTTATATTTACAGAATTAGTCTTTATAGCACCACTTAAGAATGCAATCATAATACCAATAATATAAGTAAATAGTATTACAACAGTTGTTGAAATTATTACTAAACACTTCTGATAATTAAGATCAAGAATGTTCTTCTTTATAGTTACATCCATTATTCATCATCCCATAACCATGCTATTAACAACATACCTGAAATGGCTATAATACCTGAAAATACCGCATAAGGTGCAGAACTATGTCTTAAAGCAAAATTTACAAGCATTAAAAATCCTATAGTGAATAACATTACACCAATAGCAGTCCAGAAAGTCTTTTTTTTAACCATATATATTTATTGAATTTTATTTTTAATAAACTTTATGGAAAAATATTTGAAAATTACTATGTAAATACCAGAAAAGTTAACCGACAGCTCTTCTCATATCAACAGCTTCAACATTACCAACACCTTCAACTGCTGATATTAATTCGCAAAGTTCATCAACACCCTTGGATTCATCAATAAGATACATAATCTTTAAAGCTTTCAAACCAAAAGCAACAGGTTCTAAACTATCTTCTTTGAAAGAACCACCAAAATCAGCAATTATCTTAACAATAGATGTCTTAACGGATTCTAAATTAGTCTCCTGATCATCAGGCATAATCTTCAAAGTAATAAACATCTTAGCCATTCTAAACTCCTAATTAGGTCCTGAGAAACCGCAAGAACATTCATACTTAGCAACTATCTTCCTACAATGAGTACATCTAATAAGATCATGCTCGTTACATTTAGGGCATTTGAAAACTACAGAACCATTAAGGTTAGTAAGCCTTGTACTGCAAGAATTGCACTTTAATTCCTTTGTCATAAAAAGTTGGTTTGAGAGAATATTTATAAAGGTTTTGAAATAAAGTTAATAGATGAAATTCGATAAATTACAAACTTTGCCTCAAAGAATGAAAGCTTTAGGCATGAAAGGAGGTGATGAGTAAAATGAGCGAGACCATACTAGTGATGGCTGCTCATTCCTAGTATCTGATGATCAGGTAATAGGATGTGGCGGGACTGTATCTAGATATGCAGAAGAGGGCAAGAGAGTAATAGTAGTAATATTTGCCAATGGAGATAAAAGCTCACCATGGCTTGACAAAGATACTCTAGTAGATGAGAGAATAAAAGAATCAACAAACATAGACAGATATTTAGGGGTTGAGACAACACTATTCCTAGGATTACCTGATGGAAATATTACTGATCAAGCAGCAAAGAAAAAAGTGATATTACAAATTGCAAAGATAATAAATGAGTACAAGCCAAAAACAATACTAACACACAGCAATCAAGATCCACATCCAGACCATAGAGGAGTGCATCAGTCTGTTGTAAAAGCACTAGATATAATAGACAAGAAAAAAACAATCAACTTGTATGCTTTTGAGATATGGAATGTAGTAAATGAGACACATCCAAGAATATATGTAGATGTTAGCAAGACATTCTGGAAAAAAATAAAAGCAATGAAGATGTTCAAGAGCCAAAGATTGTATATTTATTTATTATTTACACATGTAATAATAAGAGCATTCTTTTCTGGATTCCATGCAAAATGCAGATATGCTGAAAGATTCTATAAGATAAGATAATTATCTAACAAATAAGAACCATGCTAATAATGATAAACCAATACCTGCTATGTAAATTATAGGAATCCTGAACCTTCCTAATACTAACCAGGGATAATAAGAAGCGAATTTAGGATTCCATGATTCTTTAAACTTAATCTCTGTATTAACAATAAACCAGAAGAAATCCTCAATAACCATACCAGACAAATATGCTGATAATAGTATGCCGAATAATTTTAATGAAAAACCTGCAACAACCATAGGCAATAAAATGATAATTAATGGAAGATATACAAAGAATAACCAGAAGTGATACCTTGTTAATGAGATATTATAACGAATCTGCCATTTCCAACCATACTTATTTTTATCCCATGCATTCAAACCTTCAATAGATGCTTCCCAAAAAGAGTGAGCAACCATAGCTACCCATATAACTGCAAAGATATACCAAGGTTCCATACTAATAGTTCAAAGAAAGAATTTAATAAATGTTTCTACTAAAATAATGTAGACCCCTAAATGTAGAAATTGTTCAAAATGTAGACCCCTAAAAATATATAAACAAATAATAAACAAGAGAGTATATGAGAATATTATATGGAGTCTGCGGGGTAGGTGCTGGTCATTACACAAGAAGCAAGATATTGATTGAGTATTTACTAAAGAAAAAACATGAAGTAATGATAATAGGTGGATTAGCTGCTTATGATTATTTGAAAAAGGATTTTGATAATGTGTATTATGCTAAAGGGTTACAACTGATATTAAACAATAACAATTCTGTATCAGCAATAAAAACATTCTTTAAGAATTATAAGATCTTTATTAAAAAGGATTATATAGATAATGAAACATTAAAACAAATAGATAAATTCAATCCTGAGATAGTAATATCTGACTTCGAACCAGGAACATTATATTATGCAGAAAAAAACAATATTAAAAGCATAACATTTGATAATGAACATTATATCACAGATGGAAATTACACTATACCTAAATTTCAGATATTTGATTACTTAACATCTAAATTTGTAGTAGGATATAATAAAGCAGATGAGAACATAGTATTGACATTACCAGGACAAAAATTAAAAAATAAGTCTAAAGCAATCAGAATAGATCCTGTAATAAGAAAAAGCTTGATAGAAAACAAGAAAAAAGTGAAAAATAGTGTATTAATATATTTATCAATAACAAAAAATAAGAAAATACTGGAAGAATTAAAAAAATTTTCAGAAGAGTTTATAGTATATGGATTCAATCAAGAATCAAAAGATAATAATATAACATTTAAGAACTTTTCAGAAGAAAACTTTGATAAAGATATAAAAGAATGTAAAGCAGTAATCACAACTGGGGGAATTAATCTAATAAGTGAGGCTATTTATCTAAAAAAACCAATATTAGTAATACCAATAAAAAAACAATTTGAACAATACTTGAATGCATTATATGTAAATGAGAATAATTATGGAAATATGTACAAAGAATTAACTGAAGAGAATCTAAGAAAATTTTTAATTAATCTTAAGATATATAAGAAAAAAAGCTATAACCCAGGAAATAATGAATTATTTAAGATAATAGATAAAAAACTAGGTGAAAAATAATGGATATAGTATCAATAATATATTTCTTAATACCGGCTGCAATATCTAACATGATGCCAGTATTTGTAAAAAACCATTTTAAATTCTTAGATTATCCGTTAGATTTCAAGAAAAAATTTAATAAAAAAAGAATATTAGGAGATCATAAGACATTCAGAGGGGTAATATTTGCAGTAATAGGAGCAATAATAGTAGGTATAATACAAGGAATATTACATGATAATTATTTATTCAATGCAATAAGCTTAATTAATTATAAAGAGATTAATATAATATCATTTGGAATATTAATAGGAATTGCTGTAATGTTTGGGGATGCATTAGGAAGTTTTGTTAAAAGAAGAATGAGAGTAAAACCAGGAGAGACATTACCAATAATAGATCAGATAGGATCAGCAATAGGAATAGGAATAATAGTATTACCCATATATTATTCATCAATAAGATTATTTGTATATTTAACAATAATCTGGGTCTTAGGGCATTTCTTTATTAAATATGTAGGATATTTGTTAAAAATAGATGAGAAAGCTGTTTAGACAAGTTTTTCTAAAGTTTTTATAGCACTTCTAGCACCTTCTTCCATAACACGAATTACTCTGGCTTGTTCTTTTATAATATCCATAATACTCTTATGATATCTTAATTTCAATAGTATCTGTAGCACTTAACTCCTCACATAATCTTTTATATTTTATATACTCAGCATCCCCAAATTCAAAATTAATTCCATCTTTGAATAATAAGTCTTTTAATCTTGATATTTCTGTGATTAACTTATAGACTTTGTCTTCCTTCAACTCTTCATAATCCATAGTATAAATATTCAAGGATAGTTTAAAAAGATTATTGAAAAATTAAATAGCTTATGAAATATACCATTATGAACATAAGCTTTATCCTGCCTGAAACTTGTTCATCTTTCTCTTTAATACATTCTTTAATTACTAGATTTTTGTATTCTCTATTTATCTCTGTTATATCTATCATAATTCCTTCTGCAACATAATATTATAATAAATTTCTGCACCATATATTAATATCTTATTTTTTATTATTTCTGAACTTATTGTTAATTTTTTTGTATTCAATGATTCTGTGAATTCTTCAAATGAGATAATATTAAAATCTATTTTTTTTTCGTATTGAGGAAAGTTTCTTGGGATTAGGTCAATAAATCCTTTCCTATTATCAGTTATCAAGAAGATATCAATATCTGATTGCTTTCCTGCATTTCCTGTTACATGGCTTCCGAATATGCCAAGTATACTATTAGGCTCTATTTTTATTGCCTCTCTTGCTATTCTATCAATAATAGGAAATTTTTTTATTATTTCATTTGCCTGATTTTTTTCTGCATATGCTAAATATACAGGCAATTCAAGTGATTTTTTATTTAATGAACAAATACTAGCCTTGCCAACAACTTCTAATATTATTAAATTTCTTTTTTCTAGACTCTTAATTGTATTATAAATATTTGGATAGTGAATTTTTAATCTTTTTGCTAATTGCAATATACTAATCTTTAGATTATAATCCCCTGTAAAATGGATTAATATTTTTATTTCTAATTCTGTAAGCACTATTATATCTTTCATACTATAATATTATAGTATAATTACTATATAAATCTTTCTCTAAAACTTTAGTTAATTATATAAAACTATCAACTATTCTAAATATACTTCAATGATGATATAACTCTGATAAGAGATAATGACTGAATGAACAAACTCTGAGAAGTAAACCAATTTTATTTCAATTTAGAAAGCAATCTAGAATGATTCCTATATGAGACAAATTCATAGATCCCAATAGCTAACATCAAAGTTATAATAATAAGCAGTACACTATAATCATACACAATCTCAATAACAGGTTTCTTGACAACATCAAAATAATCATATGAGAATACAGAAGAATTACCATAAGAAAGAGTTCCTACAAGGATATATCTTCCGTTACCTGAATGTTTAGGAATATTGAAATCTCTAGTGAAAAATAATTCTTTACCAAGATCAATACCTTCCTTTGAGTATTCAACAAGGACATTCCTATCAAAATCAATAACAGAAAAATTAAGATCAGCATGAATAAGACCTGAATCAGTACCATAATTATGCAATAATATTGAAGAGATGATATCATCACCAGAATAGACAGACTTGTATTCAGGAAGGACTTTAACATTGATATCAAGCAAAGAACTTTCTCTAAAGTTTATAATAAGATAAATAGTCTTATACTTCTCGCCTGACTTAACTATTATCTTACCAACATAGACACCATTACTAGTACCTTTTACAGGACTAAAAGATATAGAAAGATTCCTAGATGATGATGGAGTTAATGAAAAACTATTGTTAAAAGAGTAATTCAGGGGATACACTAAAATCAGATGTCACACTTGAGGTAGCAGCACCACCACCAGAAGATACAGTTGGAGAAGAAACAGTAGATGTAGTAACATCACTAACAACACCAAAAGATAAATTACCACTGTTTTCTGAATCAACAGATATGACAAAAGGAATAGATATTATAAACATTAATAATAAAATAATAATCTTTTTCATAATTCAGTACACCTCAAAGTATAAGTGCCAGAATATTGCCCACCAGATGTTCCTGATGGAAGTCTAAGCCACATCCTATAATATGCAACACTACCTGATACAGCATCTGATGCTATAAGATTATTTACATCATATGAATTACTAATGTTAGCATTACCTGGAAAAACCATATTAGAACCATTAGAAGACGTGGTATTACTAGACCATGAGACATTACCAATACCAACAGAATTACTACCTGAGATAAAATTAGTTCCCTTTATAGAGACATTAAGATTACTACTGCTGGTTATGTCTATTGTAATATTATACCAAGTATTACTGTGAAGATCAACAAAATTCTTAGAAGCATTATAGTTAGAACCTGCAGTAATAGCATCACCAAAAGAAACATTCAAGGCATCATTGCTGAAAGTACAGGCAATAGCAGAGACAATATTAGCTGTAAGGTTAGATAGTTGAGCAGAATCATAACCTGTAAAATTATTGCCAACGAATAATAATGATATAAACATCAATACAGATAATATCATTATAATTAAATATTTTTTCATCTAGAACCTCTTTTTTTAATAACTAAATAAAAAACAATTATAATAAATAATAAGATAATATATTTAAAATAAAAACTATATCTAGGCTTTACAGTAATATAAATATTAGATGCTACAGCACCAGTTGTTATCAATCCGCCAAAACCAGGATTAACAGATGCTACAACTTTTGAGGTATAATTTTTTTCGTGCAATAGCAAAGGAGATTTAATTCTTATTTTTGTAATCTTACCATTAACAGGAGGAAGTCTATGAGGTTCAGGTTCAGGCAATAAAAAAATTTCTTTTTCTGAAATATCAATATAATCACTAAGTTCACCTTCTATACTAATCTTAGCTGTAATATTAATATCACCAGTATTATAAATTATATAATCATATTCCTTAACTTCACCAGTAAATATTGTATCAGATAATTTAGCTGGAGAGACACCAACACCCACGCTTGCGGAGACTACAGATAAGTTCATCAAGAAAATTATTATTAAGATTAATTTTTTCATTCTTCTTCTTTCACTAAAGCAAAATGTATACCCTTCTTTTTCATCAACCATCTTACAATAAATATTATGATAACTAGTAATATCAATAAATTTACTAATATAATCTGCTTATCAGTCATGTAATCCCAGAAATGTTTAGGAGGAGATATCTGCAATTCAAACCTAGAGGCAACAGCACCAGAACCACCAAAACTAGAACCTGGAGCAGCACCGGCAGTGGCAACAATATGGCCTGTTATTTTTTTAAGATCACGAGATACAGGAGCTTTCACTGTTACAATAACATCCTTACCATTAACAGGAGGAAGCCTATGAGGTTCAGGTTCAGGAATTATTGATAATTCTTCAGGATAGAATTTTACTTTACCTTCCAATTCATCAGAGGCACTCATTTTAATCAAAACAGGAATATCACCAGTATTATAGATAGTGAAAGTATAATTTTTTTCCTGCTTACTAACAACCTGATCTGAAACTTTTGAGGGAGATATACCTACACCAATGCTTGCACTAACCAATGAGATGCTAATTAGGAACATCCCTACAATCAATAATATTTTATTCATCACCATCTTTTAAGTTGTTGCTGCAGTACAAGTCTGCGTATAATTTCCTACGTATTTTCCACCTATCTGACCTCTTGGAACATGAAGCCAGAACCTAAACCAGACAGTAGAACCTGCTGTCAATTGATTAGAAAAGTTTCTATTACGTGAAGCAAGTTTAGTATCACCATCATTAATCAGAGTAAGATTAAAACCTTCAAAATTTTGACCAGCAGCACTAGAACCAAGATAAGTAAAGTTCCTAATAACACCAGAAGCATCAGTACCATTACCATTAGATTCATTAGACATCCAAGTAATATTACCAACACCAAGAGTATTAATACCTATAAGAAGATGCTGACCCTTAATTGAAATATTTATACTGTCAGTATTAGTAATGTCTGCAGTAATATTATAATGAGTCCAGTTAATACCAACATTCTGTGCACCACCACCAATATATCCCTCAAAATTTTTAGAAGCATTATATACAGGACCCTGAGATAAAGACTGAGATATTCCCTCACCAAAACTAACATTCAGGGCAGCATTACTCCATGTACAAGCAACAGCTGTAACAACATTAGCAGTTAAGTTACCAACAGTAGAGGTTGCTGCACCTGTTATTGAATTATAATCATCATTAAAAAGTGTATAACCCAAAATAAAACCTAGTGTGATAAATATAATTAGTAAAAGAACAATGGAAATATAACCTTTTTTTCCAATCAATATCAAGCACCTTTTATATAAAAAACAGACTTTACTTTATAAATTTATCCCTAAATAAGGCTTTGCCTCATAAGTAGCTCATAAGTCAAGGTTGCCTCGTAAGTGAATATTCTGCCCCAAAAGTCTAACTTATGAAAGAGTTATGGGGCAAAGCCCCTAAATAAAGAGAATAAGCAAATATTGTTAAAAGTGTATATTATGAAATATATTTTCCTTTTGTAATAAGTTTAAATATATAATGAACTAGATTTAAATAAAAAATATTTTAATTGGAGGCGAGAAAATTGGATAGAAGAAGAAAAATAACAATTTCTTTAGTAATTTTAAGTTTGTTTTTAGTTATGGTAGGTAGTGTATTAGCTTATACTTATACAAACACATTATTGGTTGATACAGTTCCTACAGGAGCTCAAATTTATGCAGGAGGAATATATAAAGGAAATTCTCCAGTAAGAATCACAAATTTGTATGATACAGAGACAAATAATTATCACACAATATTAATAGATAAATTAGGTTATAAAGAAGCAATAGAATATGTCAGTACACCAGCAGGATCAAATAATGTCTTAAATATAACATTAGAATCTGCATATACATTCACAAACACTTTTACAGTGAATACAATACCAGAAGGAGCTAATGTAACAGTAGTAGGAGTAATAAAAGGATTAAACAGGCAGGCATACACTCCAGATGAATACGCCCAGGCATTCCCGGAAAAAACAAACGTGACATTAACAAACCTGGCAGACACAAACCCTGACGCAGAATATAATGATGAGAGAACACATTTCCTCACAATAAAAAAAGAAGGATATGCACCATACTACCAGTTCATAGAAACACCAGCAGGATCAAATAATGTAATAAATGTAGTATTAAATCCAGTACCACAAGTAAGATTCGTAGTAACATCAGAACCAACAGAAGCAATGGTACGAACAGAGAGCGCTGGATATGCAGGATATACACCAATAGACGTGAACAAGACAGTACAGGATTATACAAACTATTACACATACAGATTAATTCTTGAAAAACAAGGATACTTCACTGATACAAGCTACCACTCATTAAGAGCAGGGGACACAAAAGTATATCATGTTGCAATGAAAAGAGTAGATAGTACAGGAGCATTCTGGGTTAGAACAAGTCCAGGCGCATCATGGAGATTAACAAAAACAGGACATCCAGGATATCAAGGGATAATAAATGCTGGAGGAGCTGGAGGAAATAATAGAGTTGATCTAGGAACATACACATTAAGAGTGTCAAAGGTAGGATACGTACAACATGTAAGCACAACAGATATAGCAAGCCCTAATAGTGTTAATGCAAACAACCAGATCGTGTATAATTATACAATAGTAGATGTAGCATTAGTACAAACAGGATCCTTGAGTGTTACATCATCTCCAACAGGAGCACAGATATATGTTGATAATGTATACAAAGGACTAACACCTAGAACTGTGACATACTTAGCACCTGGAGAACGTGCAGTAAGATTGGTAAAAACAGGATACCAAGATTACAATACTTTGGTCACTGTAAATAGCGGTCAGACAACAACATTAA
>JWKX01000013.1 GCA_000806155.1 archaeon GW2011_AR18 | reverse complement strand
TTCTACTAATTGTATCTTTACTCCATGATAATCCATTATTGCTACTTCTGCTGTTTTTGTCGTGAATTCATATTCTGCTATCTGTGGTTTTGCATTTGTGAATTTTTGTATTATTGTGCTTTTTCCTGAATTTGTTAGTCCTACTAGTGTTACTTGTGCTGCTCCCTCTTTCTTTATTGCTATGCTGCGTCCGCCTCTCTTTGCTGATTTTTCTTTTTCTTGTTTACTTTTTAGTTTTGATATTTTTGTTTTTAATTCCTGTCTTAGCTTTTCTGCACCTTTATGAGAAGGACTTACTGATAATAAATTCTCTAATGCTTTTATCTTCTCTTCTGGAGTCTTAGCTTCTGCTAATTTCTTCTGAGCCTCTCCATATTCATATCCTGCATTTATTGGCATAAATTAAAAATAATAGTCTCATTAATAAATTTATTCAAATATAAAAAATTTTTAGATAAGTTTTTAAACAAAAGATATTATAGTTTATATATGAAAAAAGTAAAATCTCAAAAAACAAAATTCTTCAATAAAGAAATATTAATGAAGGCTGCTAAACACGTTATGAATAGAGATAAGAAACTTCTAGATGAATTAGCAAAGTGTTGAACGAAAAAAAAAATATAGAAAAGTTAAGTAAATTTTTTGTTAAGATACATGATAATATAATTGAAAATTCAATTGATAAATATGATTTTAAAGGAATAAGAGATGAAGCAGGATTGTATTATATAAGTTATAAAATATTAAATGAAATTATAAAAAAAAGTGATCCGATAATTATTGCTTCATATTGTTATCAATTATTTGCTGTTAGACACCTTTTTCATGAAGGTAATAAAAGAACAGCTCATGTCATAGCTCAAATGTTTTTAGTAAGTGATAATTTGGAATTTGATATAGATTATGAGAAAGCAAAAGATTTTATAATAAAAATAGCTAGAAAAGAAAAAGGTTTTAATGAAATAAAAGTGTGGTTAAAACAACATACAAGTCATAGGAAAAGATAATATGACAGAACACTACTTTACTGAAAAACCTACTTCTGAACTGAAGATTTACTCTATTAAGTTCAATATTAGGAATAAGGATGTTGAATTATTCACAGCTTCAGGCGTTTTCTCTCCTAAGTCTATAGATACAGGATCTGATATTTTTTTGAAGAAGTGTATTATTAATGATAATTGGAAAGTTTTGGATTTAGGTTGCGGTTATGGTGTTGTTGGTATTTCATTGAAATTATTATTTCCATCTATTGATTTGACTCTTTCTGATATTAACGAACGTGCTTTGGATATTACCAGGAAGAATCTTAAAAAATATAATCTTAAAGCAAATGTAATTAAGAGTAATTCCTTTGATAATATTAAAAATAAATTCGATACTATTCTGCTTAATCCTCCTCAGACTGCTGGTAAACAACTTTGTTTTAAAATGATAAATGTTAAAGAAATAACTAAGACAGCTGGTTTCAGAGTTTATGTTTCTAAGAATTATAAATTTTAAAAGTTCTGCTGCTGAGGATATCTTGTTTCATATAGTGTAGTAAATTATCATTTTTTTGTTAGATAATCTTCGTAGTTAGTACTTAATAGAATGAAACAGCAAACCTTATATAAAATCAATACGTATATAAAATTAAGAGGTGGTAAATATAGAGTATTATAATTTCATTAACGGTAAGGAAGTAAGATCAGATTCTAAAGATACTATAGATGTTTTTAATCCATATTCAAAAAGTGTTATTACTAAAATTCAAAGAAGTAATAAAAATGATGTTGATTTAGCTGTCAATGCTGCCTGTAACGCTTTCGATAAATGGTCTAAAACTCTTCCTTCTGAAAGGTCTCTTAAATTTCTCAAGCTTGCTGATTTATTAGAAAAGAACTTAGATAAATTTGCTAAATTAGAGTCTATCAATCAAGGTAAGACTTTAAAGATGGCTCGTGATTCTGATCTTGTTTTTGCTATTGATAACTTAAGATTTTTTGCAGGTGCTTGCAGGACCATTGAGGGAAAATCTGCTTCTGAATATTCTCCTGATGGTACTTCTATTTTGAGACGTGAACCTATAGGTGTTGTTGCTGCTATAACTCCTTGGAATTATCCTCTTATGATGGCTTGCTGGAAGCTTGCTGCTGTTGCTGCTGGTAATTGTATTATTTTAAAACCTGCTTCAACTACTCCATTGACTACTTTGGAATTGGCTAAGCTTTCTAAGATTGCTGGTTTTCCTGATGGTGTGATTAACGTTATCACTGGTTTTGGTGATGAGGTTGGTAATGAGTTATCTAAACATCCTGATATTGACATGATTTCTTTGACTGGTAATACTGAAACTGGTAAGAATATTATGAGATTATCTTCAGAAACTCTTAAGAAGGTTCATCTCGAACTTGGAGGTAAAGCTCCCTTTATTGTTTTTGATGATGCAAATATTGATGCTGCTGTTAATTCTGCATTAGTAGCTAGTATTGTTAATTCTGGTCAGGATTGTACTGCTGCTTCAAGAATCTATGTTCATGAAAAAGTTTATAATGATTTTTCTAAGAAATTAGTTAAGGAAGTTAAGAAAGTTAAGACTGGTGATCCTCTGAGTAATAATACTGATCTCGGTCCACTTAATTCTAAGTCTCACTTTGATAAAGTCTGCAGTTTTTTGAATCAGGCTTATGAAAATAATAAAGTTTTATACTCTGGCGGTAAACCTCATGATTGGTTTGTTCCTGTTCATATTATTGAAAATATTGACCATAATTCTAGTCTCTGCCAAGATGAGATTTTTGGACCTTTGATTTTGTTGTTTAGATTCAAGAATGATAATGAAGTTTTGAAACTTGCTAATGGTATTCGTTATGGTATTGCCTCTAGTGTCTGGACTTCTAATATTCATAGAGCGATGTTTTTTGCTAATAATCTGAAATATGGTGAAGTTTGGATTAATGATCATCTTCCCTTAGTTTCTGAAATGCCTCATGGTGGTAGAAAACAATCAGGTTATGGTAATGATCTCTCTATTTATTCTCTGGAGGAATATACTGTTCTCAAACATATTTATATTGATTTGAAGAACGAGAATAGAAAGTCTTGGCATTATACTGTTTTTGGTAAAAAATGATTGGAATAATTGGTTTGGGGGCTATTGGTAGAATTATTGCTAGTGACTTGCATAAGTTTTATAATGGTAAGGTTGTTTATATTGTTAGGGATAAAAGTTCTGTTAATAATCTTGCCAAAAAGTTTAATGCTGAGGTTCGTTTTGGTGATGTTAATGATCCTGATTCTCTTGTTAATGCTTTTAAAAATTTAAAAGTGGTGATTCATGCTGTTCATCATGAGTATAATATTGCTGTTATGAAAGCTTGTCTTAAGGCAGATTGTAACTATATTGATCTTGGTGGATTGTATCATTTTACTAAAAAACAACTCAAGTTATTTAATAGATTCAAGAAGAAAAATTTGCTTGCAATTATTGGGATGGGTGCCTCTCCTGGTATTACTAATGTTATGGCTAGTTATGGTTCTAGATTTTTTAAAGAGATTAATAATATTCAATTTTTGATTGGTTCTGAAGATTTTTCTACTTACAAGAAAGAATCTCCTCTGACTAATTTATATTCTATTCAGACAATTATTGAAGAATTCTCTTGGAAGCCTGCTGTTTTCGTTGATGGTAAAACAATATTCGTAGAACCAATTTCTGGTCGTGAAGAATATAAATTTCCTAGTCCAGTAGGTTCTAAAAAACCTCAGTTTACTATTCATTCTGAAATTGCCACTATCCCATATAATCTAAAATCTAAGAATGTTTCTTTCAAGATTGCTTTTGATGATTCTTTTGTAGATAAGATTTTAACTCTAAAGAGAATAGGTTTTACTGTTGATAAGGATATTAAGATTAAAGATAATAAGGTAAACATCATGGATACTCTTGTTAACATTCTTAAAAAACTTCCCAGACCAATTCCTAAAAAATTGAATCAGTATGAGATAATTAGGGTTATTATTAGTGGTTTTGATTACTATGGTTATGATAAACAAGTTATTTTAGATGCTAGGATAGAATCTATTAATGAAACTGTTAATAAGGATACTGGAGTTCCTCCTTCTATTGTTTCTCAAATGATTGTAAATAATTTGATTAATAAGTCAGGTGTTTTTCCTCCAGAACTTATTATTAATGATAAACTATTTTTTGATGAATTATTTAAGAGGAATATTTTTATTTTTTGTAATGATAGGAGGATTAACTGATGAAGTTTGATTTTGTTGTTTTGGGAGCTACTGGTGATCAGGGAATGATTGCTTCTAAGGATTTATTGGAATCTGGTTATAAAGTTTTATTGTGTGGCAGGAATAAATATAGGATTAAGCAATTGTTAAGGCATAAGAATGCTAAATTTGATTATGTTAATGTCCGTGATATTAATAACACTGCGAAGGTTATTATTAATTCTGGTGCTAAAATTGTGTTGAATTGTGTTGAATTAAGGCTTAATATCAATGTTATGAAAGCTTGTTTGAAAGCTGGTGTAAATTATCTTGATTTAGGCGGTCTTCAAGAAATGACTATTCAACAGTATAAGTTTGATAATGATTTTAAAAAAAAGAAATTATTAGTATTATTAGGTTGTGGTTCTACTCCTGGAATTGCCAATGTTATGACAAGACATGCTGTAGGGCAGTTAGATTCTGTTGACCATATTGATTTAGGTTTTGGTTGGGATTCTAATATTAAAGAATTTGTTATTCCTTATTCTATTGAAAGTATTGTTTATGAGTTGACTACTGCTCCTGTTGCTTTGGAGAATGGAAAATTTGTTAATAGTAAGGTTTGTTATTATAAGGGTGTTACTAATCTTCGTGAGGTTGGTATGCAGAATATTTATTGTATTGTTCATTCTGAGGTTTTTACTTTCCATAAATATTTCAGGAATAAGGGTTTGAAGGGTGTTCATTATACTGCAGGTTTTCCTGAACACTCTCATAAGGTCTTGAAAACTTTGATAGATTTAGGTTTAGGCTCTAGTGATTTTGTTAAGATTGGTGGTAATGAGATTAAAATTATTGATTTTACTAGGGAAGTTCTTAAGAGTAATAAAAAGCCTAAAGATTATAAGGAAGTTGAGAATGTTTGGGTTAAGGTTATTGGTAAAAGATTAGGCAATAATAAAACAATTACTATGGAATGCATCACTAAAACCTTAAGTGGTTATGAATTTGCTGGTTCTAATATTAATACTGGTATGAGTATATCTATTATGGCTCAGTTATTATTTAATAGTTTAATTAATTCTATAGGCGTTACTGCTCCTGAGACTTGTGTTCCTTGTATAGAGTTTTTTAAAGAGCTATCTAAGAGAAGAATGTTTGTTTATGAAAATAATAAAAAAATAAATTAAGCTTCCTCAAATCTTTTCTCAGCTTCTTCCCAGTTTATTGCATTAAAGAATGCTTCTAGATAATCTGCTCTTTTTGTTCCATAATCTAGCATGAATGCATGTTCAAATACATCCATTATTAATATTGGTACACATCCTGCAAAATGTCCTGTATCATGTTCATTTATCCAGACATTGTATAATTTATCTGCCTGTTTGTCATAATACAATACAGCCCAGCCAATTCCCCTCATTGCTCCTGTTGCTTTAAATCCATTAACCCATGTTTCATAATTTCCAAACATTTCAGTTATTTTTTTATATAATTTACTTTGTTCATTAAGTTTTGATCCATCTTTCTTCATGTTTCCAAAGTAATACTCATGTAATCTCATTCCATTGAATTCCCATCCGAATCTTCTTTTTAGTTCAGCAAACTCTGGTGTACTTGCTTTTCCCTCTTTTACCATTGTCATCATTGTATCTACTAATTTGTTTGTGTTAGTAACATATCCTTGATATAATGTGAAATGATTTTTTAATAATTGATCACTAAATCCTTTTGTTCCTAATAGATGTTCATAATTTTTTGCTTCATATACCATTTTTTCCCCCAATTATATTTTCCCTACCAAGTCTAGTCCTGGTCTTAATGTTTTCTTTCCAGGTTCCCAGCTTACAGGACATACCTCTCCCTTATGTTGTGATACATATATTGCTGCCTGTAATTTTCTTAATAGTTCTTTTGTGTTTCTTCCCATGCTATTATCGTGTATTTCCATTGACTTTAATACTCCGTCAGGGTTTATTATGAAACTTCCTCTGAATGATAATCCCTCTTCATCAATGTATGTCCCAAATTCTTTGCATATTTTTCCTGTTGGATCTGCTATCATTGGATATTTTACTTTTTTTATTGCTGGACTATTATCATGCCATGCTTTATGTACAAATACTGTATCTGTACTTACACTTAATATCTCTGCTCCATGTTTTTTGAATTCTTCATATAAATCTGCTGCCTCTTCTAATTCTGTTGGGCATATGAATGTAAAGTCTGCAGGATAGAATAATAACACTACCCATTTTCCCTTTAGATCTGAGAATTTCATTTTTTTTGTGTTTTCATCATGAAAAACTTCGAATTCCATGTCTTGTATTTGTTGATTTATTTTTACCATTTTATTTTTCCTCCGAGAATATGATATTATTAATTAGTTCGTTTGCTTTTTATATTTTACTGTTCTTGATTAGGTAGTTTATATAAATTAGATTTATTTTAAATGTTGATATTAAAAAAGTTATAAAACAATATTTCCCTAATAATTAGTACCCTCTTACTTTTCCAAGTAAAATATTTCTCTCTATTGAAGCAACCATTCTTCTTGTTTTATTTACCACATCTGGATTTACTGAAACACTATCTATTCCTTCTTTTATTAAAAATTCAACTATTTCTGGATACTCACTAACACACTGTCCGCAAATGCTTACAGTTTTATTATGCTTCTTAAAACCTCTAATAATATTACTCATTGCTTTCATTACTGCAGGATTTCTCTCATCAAAATATCCCATCTTTCCTAGTTTAGCACTATCTCTATCTATTCCTAATATTCCCATTGTTAAATCATTGCTTCCTATACTTGCTCCATATATTGGTAACTCAGCAAATTCTTCTGGTATTATTGATATTGCAGGAACTTCAGCCATTAGATATACTCTGAATTCATGATTATTTATTAAATTAAATTCTTCTAATATCTTTAAACATTTTCTTACCTCATCTGTGTTTCTTACAAATGGCAGCATCACATGTATATTCTTTAATCCTTGTTCTCTTAATTTTTTTATTGCTTTTATCTCTAGTTTGAATGCCTCTACAAATTCTGGTGATATATATCTTGATACCCCTCTCCACCCTATTAATGGATTCTCTTCATGTGGCTCAAAATTACTTCCACCCTCTAAATTTTTGTATTCATTTGTCTTGAAATCTGAAAATCTTACAATAAGTGGTCTTGGATTTATTTCCTTAGCTACTATTTCTATTCCCTCTGCTAATTTGTCTATGTATTCTTGTTGTCTTCCTTGTTGTATCATATATAATGGATGTTTTCCTATCCTATCTGTGATTATGAATTCTATTCTCATCAATCCTATTCCATCAAAATGTAGTGATTTATACTGTTCCATTTTTTCTGGCTCTCCTAGGTTCATCATTATTTTTGTTCCAGTAATATAATTATCTTCTTCATGAGCATTTGCATTCAATACTTTTTCTTGTGTATTATTTTGTTCTTGAGTTTGTGCAGAAGTTTCAGTAACAATATTTACCTCTCCTCTGTATACTATTCCATTTGTTCCATCTACTGTTATTATATCATTATCATGTAATATTTGTGTTGCTTTTTCTGTTGCAACTACACATGGAATTCCCATTTCTCTGCTTACGATCGCAGCATGTGAAGTAAGACCACCTTCATCAGTAACGATTGCGATTGCTTTTCTCATTGCTGGCACAAAGTCTGGTGTTGTCATTCTTGTTACTAGTACATCTCCTGTCTCTACTTTGTCTAAATGATCCATATCATATACTATCTTTACTTTTCCTTTTCCAACTCCAGGACTTGCTCCCATTCCTTCTAATATTTTTTCAGAATTATTTGCACCGATATTTGTATTATCAACACTTTGCGTATTATGTTTATTTAATGTAGTAACAGGTCTTGTTTGTACTAGATAGATTTTATTATTTTCAATAGCCCACTCTGAATCCATTGGTTTTCCATAGTATTCCTCTAATGATTTTCCATATTTTGCTAATCCTATTATTTCATCTTCTGATAATTTCTGTTTTGTTCCTTCATATTCTGATAAGTTTTTCTTAACATTTTTTCCAGTATACTGGTCTCTATACAATCCATATTCTTGTTTTGCTGTTTTTTTACTTTTTATCTGTAAAGAACTCTTGTCTACAATATATGTATCTGGTGTTACCTCTCCTCCAACTACTACCTCTCCTAATCCAAATGCTGCCTCTATCATTATCTCTTCCTGATTATTTGTTGCAGGATTTATTGAAAACATTACTCCTGATTTTTCAGAATTTACCATTCTTTGTATTACTACTGCTATGAATACATTTTCTGTTAGAATATTATTTTTCTTTCTGTAATATATTGCTCTTGCTGTAAATAATGATGCCCAGCATTTCTGTACTGCTAATACAGTCTCCTCTCTCCCTTTTACATTTAAGTATGTTGCCTGTTGTCCTGCAAAGCTTGCAGAATTATGTGTTATTATACCGCCTAAACCTGATGAAAAATTTTCCACGCTAGGAACTGAGAAATCATAAACATATGAATCGCAATCCACTTCATCTATTTTGATTATTTCATCCCAAAAAATAGTATCACTAAACAAAGGTTCAGCTATTTGAACAGTACCATTACGCATTACCAATTCTTTAAATTTAGACAACCCATAATTAGGATATGTATTAATAGATTTATTATACGGAACAGAATTTTTAGCAAATCTGCCATTATTATCATAGTTCACATATTTTTTAATAGTTCTTTTTGTAACATTGCTTTCATAAAAAGTTTTTTTACAATTATAGCAATAATATCTTTCTAAAGTTTTATACCTGCTAGTTTTAGTTATAACTTCTGAACATAATGGGCATAAACATTCAGTCATTTCAGTTTTAGTAAGATTATCTTCTAATGAATTCCTAATTTTATTACGTATAATATCTGAAACTTTAATAGAATTTTTTAAGTCAAAATGTTTTTTAGTACTATTATAGTTTTTTATTGTAGTATTTAACTTTTTTAATTTTTCATTATGTAAAAATCCTATAGACTTAGAATATTTATTAAGTTCTTTTAAAGGCAGACTAATAATCCACTTTTTATGCCAGTTTTTTCTTATTGGTTCTTCTTCAGATATATAGAACTCTATTCCTAATAATTCTAATAATGTAGAAATTCCTGCAATTAGCTTTTCTGATGTTGAAGAACAACTAACTGTTTTGCCTATAGTTCCATCACCATCAAAATATCCTTTTAAATACTCTCCTATAATTTCATTAGGACAAGAGAATAAGAATGATGGAACCTGTTTAGTATAACATGTTTTGCCTTTGCCTTTTATTTTATTATCTGGAATACCAGAGTTATCATCCAAAAATCTTACTAAAGTCTTGCAATGATACCTTATAGAATGCTTATTGATTTTAATATTAGTATTTATTCCCAGACTATCCATAAATTTACTGGCATTTTCTATTATTTTTGAATTAGAATTGGATATTATAATAGAATTGCCATAAGTAGCACCTTCAGCAGCATAAAGACCTAAAAAATAAGCAAATTCTTTATTTATATTAAGATATTTAGGCAAAGATTGTTGTTTTTTCCATGCATGAGAATTATTGCTTTTAATCATTAGAAGATCATCTTTTTCAACTATATCTTTATTATTTATATAATCTAAAACATTTATTCTATCTTGAATAAGACCTAAAGAAGGCAAAGATTTTATTACTGGTAATTTTTCTCCACTTTTAAGTTCAGATATTTGAATAACTTTAGGTTGTAAATTTTCCTCATCTAGTACTATTAAAGTATGATTTGCAGATATAGTAATTTGTTTTCCAGTTGAAGTAGTAAGTTTAAAAAGTTTTTTATCAACTCTATGTTTATAAAGATGGGATGCTTTTTTCCATTCAACATTAAAATTATCCATTGCAGGGACATAAATTTGATCATCAGATTTAATAATAGAAGCAAGCTCTTTCATTCTTCCAAAAAAAGGTTTATCATTAAGTTTTACAAAAACAAAATCATTTTCAGAAATACTTTCTTGGTCTTCTGCATTTGCTGAACTTCTTACTGCTACAAATGGTAATTCTCTCCCTGTTTTTATTAAACTCGTTAACGGATTATTACTTATTACTTTGCTTACAGCTCTATCAACATTCAGGTCTTCATATGATCCAATAACAGCAGTTTTTATCTCTCTTGGCATTTGTGCATCTAGTATTATCTCTTGTATCTCATTTGATGCTTTCTGTAATTTTTCTGTATCTTCTACATCTAGATCTTTTACAACATTTAATATTTTATTTTGTATTCCTGTATTTTCTACAAAATATTTGTATGCTTGTGTTGTTACTACAAATCCTGGCGGCACTGGTAACTTGATATTATACATAACACCTAAATTACATCCCTTACCGCCTACTATTTGATTATCGTTTTTTGTTATATCAGAAAACCATGCTATTATTTGCAATATTACACCTCTTTATGTTATGAACTAAAATTTAAGAATTATTAAATGTTTTTATTTATTCATCTATTGATCTGGTAGGCCTAACTATTAATTTATCACTAATATCCATTTCTATCCTTTTATAAACATCATCCCTAATCTCAGAATCTATAGAATCATCCATTCTTAAGGTATGCATAATGCTATCAAATAACTCAACAAATTCAGATTCTTTTAATAAACCTAAATAATGGTTATAAGAGTATTGAAATGATCCGTCTTCTCTTCTCATATCAACATCGTCATCTTCATAGTCTTTATATCTTGCCATAGATTATTATTAGAAAGAAACATTTAAAAATCTAACTCTAAGCTTTTACAACCACTTTTTCTAACTTTACAGGTATCTTTTCTACCTCTATCATGCATTTTCCAGGTAATCTTGATGTTGCACACATTAATGCTTCACTTGCTTTTCGTATTCCTGCTTCATTTACATGTGCTATGAATATTGGGCTTCCTGTTTTTATTCTTGCTGCTGTTCCTATTACTTTTCCAAATGAGTGTGCCATTCCTGTCTGTAGACGATCAGCATGTGCTCCACCTAACATCTTGTTCTCTCTGAATCCGTGGTGTGGGTATGGTACTAATCTTAAAAAATATCCTGTTCCTAATGCTTCCTGCAATCTTCTGTTTACTACCTGTCTTGAACTCTCTAATGAATTGTGTCTTATCTGTAATGTATTTTTTGATATTAATTTGACTTTATATTCAAATACTGATTTTTTATCTCCCATCTCAAATCTGCTTATCTTGTGTGGTGGTATTGCTTTGATGTATCCTTTTGATTTGAATTTGGACTTTCTAGTATAAGCTCTATTCTTTATTTTTCTATAACATCTAAATACTCTTAATCCTACCATATTCTCTAGTGATTTAGATTGCCTTTATAAGTTTTTTCGTTTTAAAATAGAAATAATTTAATTCAATGAAACTTTTGTTCCTATGCTCTGTCCTGGTAATCCTTTCTCGAATTGTACTCTTAATCCACCTAGATTTCCATGGATATTTGATACTACACCTTTGATCTCTTTTCCTGATGGGCTTTTCCATACTACTACTTTATTCATTAATGCTTTAGCTTTATCTTTATTATCTACACCAGGTACTTTTACTATCATCTGGTATCTTCTCTGGGTTCTTACTCCCCTTCTGTAATGTACTATCTGTCCTTCCATATATTTTGAATTTTGCTTTGATTTAAAAAGCTTTTGTTAAGAAATAATAATAGATTTCTAGGTTATAGATAATAGAAGACACCTCCGAAACCTATTTAAATACTATACTATATTCAATATTATAGCCTGGCAGAGAAAATCACTCAACAGAGCCACGATGTTAATATCAAGCTATGAAGCTTGGGAGTTAATGTCAGGCAACAAAAACAAAATAACTCATAATCATAGGACGAGAATAATATTCATTCACATTCAACTAAAAAATTCAGAAGCTGGATATGACTTAATAAGAGGGGATTCATTGTAAGTAGAGTACAGTAAAATTACTGTATTATTCTTGTTCTAAGGAAATTGTGGGAGGAGAAAATAAAATGGGAAAAATAAGCCCTGTATCTACAAAATACATTATACACACAAATATTAGTATTGAAGGAATTGTTGACAGACCAGATGTTATTGGTGCTATTTTTGGCCAGACTGAAGGTTTTTTAGGTCAAGACTTAGAATTAAGAGAGCTTCAAAGATCAGGTAAAATTGGCAGGATTGAAGTTAAATTAGAGAATAATAATGGCAAAAGTAATGGTCAGATTATTATCCCTTGTTCTCTAGACAAAGCTGAAGTTGCGATTATAGCAGCTGCTCTTGAGACTATTGAACGTATTGGTCCTTGCAACTCTAAAGTTGGTGTTGACAAGATTGAAGATGTTAGAGTTTCTAAGAGAGGCTTCGTTATTGCTAGAGCTAAGGAATTATTGATGAATTTGCAGGCTAATGTTTTGCCAGACTCTCAGGAAATCACTGAGGAAGTTGCTCAGAGTGTTAGGATGATGGAAGCAACAGAATGGGGTCCTGATAGGTTGCCTTGCGGTCCTGGTATTGAAGAATCTGAAGACGTAATCTTAGTAGAGGGTAGAGCAGATGTTCTTAACCTTTTGAAGAATGGTTTCAAGAATGTTGTTGCTATCAATGGAACTAGTATCCCAGACTCTATCAAGAACTTATGCAGACGTAAGACTGTAACTCTTTTTGTTGACGGTGACCGTGGTGGAGAGATTATTATCAAGGAACTTACTGAATCAACAGAGATAGATTACATTACTAAAGCTCCTGCTGGTAAGGAAGTTGAGGAATTGACTAAGAAAGAAATCCATACTTACTTGAGAGCAAAAATTGCTGCTGAACAGTTCAGGTTCGAGTTAGACAATAAGAAGTCAGGTATGCACTCTCAGAACACTATTAGGAAGACTAATATGAGAGAAGTTCGTGATGACATGAAACAGCAATATAACAGGGATAATAGAGAGAGAGAATCTTTCCAGAGACCTGTAAGTGTTGTTGAACAACCTAAGCTTGACCAAAAGTTTAAGGATTCTTATAAAGAGATGCTTGAATCTTTAGTTGGGACTCGTGGAGCTTATCTTTTAGGTAGTAATTCAAATATTTTAGGCAAAGTTCCTACTACTGAATTAGAAAGTACTTTAAAAGCTATGAACAATGTTGAAGCTGTTGTCTTTGATGGTGTTATTACTAAAGAATTAGCTAGGGTTGCAGAGACATCTCATGTTAATTTCTTGGTGGCTATGACATCTAAGATATTGCCTAATGAATCTAAAGCAAGGATCCTTACTCATAAGGATCTTTAATTTTTTATTTTTTTAATTGAAATGATCATGATGAGTATCTCTTTTTAATTCACTTATCATTAAGTTTGTTTCATATAAGAATTCTTTACAAGTATAAAACTTAGAAGAATAAGTATCATCTTGCTATAATAAATAATGTCATATGTGTTTCTTCACTAATCTTGAGCTAGATCATCTAAGAATTTTTGTGAAGCTCTTTTCATAGCTATTGAGGATATAGGATTTAATAAGTCAATAGGTATCATAACATTATATTCAGCTCTGCTATTTACACTCATTAGTTCATTACATGAATATCTATCTGGACTTTCTGCTCTAGCAACAATACATTTCATTTCTGCTTCAGCATTATCATTTTTTAATGAAGATAATTGTAAATCATAAGTATCATTATATTCTGCTAATTTATATCCTGCTGGAAATGCAGGTGTTACTGCTACTCCAATTAATATTAAAGTTTTTAGTGTTCTATTCATTTTATTTACCTATATTCTATAACATACCATTATTTATAAATCTATCGAATTGTAACTTCTTATAAGTAGTTATCCTTTATACCAGAAAAATAATGTTAATGTTTTTGATTCTAATCTATTTAAGTCTGTTATTGAAGATTCTGATGGTGGTGTTGTCACATCTTCCACTGATATGCTTACTGCTTTTGTATATACGTCCTTATCTGTTGGTAGATTCTTATTGAAATTATTTATGCAAGTGTTTTCATTTCTTTTACAAGTATCAGCATTTTCAAGACATGATTGTTTATTAAAGGAATTACCATCACATCCTGCACATAATACTTTTTCATTATCACACGTCCCTTTCTCTCCTGTAGTATCTGTTTCAGCTCCGTCATTTATTCCAAACCTGCAATTTACTGCATCTCCATCATCATTTAATGTGCATAATCTAACACCATGGCTCCAGGGAAAGAATGGTGGTGAATTTCCTGTTATTAATTTATTTATACAGTTTATTCCTATATCTCTTGGACTTAGTATGCAATCTCTGAATGCTGGATCATTTTGTGCCTGTTTTATTATAGTATCCATTGTTGTCTCTAAATCTTCAGGTACTGCAGTATCACTTGGTTTTGATGGGAATACAGCTAATAAGAATCCGAATACTATTATCACTGCTATTATTGCCTCTAATATTTTCATGAACCCTTTTTTATTCATTTACCACACCTTTATGCTCACTAATACTGGCACTCTTAATCCATCATCTGTTAATACAAATGTATTGAATTGTCTTGCAAAAACATTAGCATTTACTGGCAATAATTTATCATCTGGGAAGCTTATTGAATTATGTTGGTCTATTGTATAGATATCTATCTTGAATTCTTTTGATTGTGGGAATCCCCATTTTTCTTTTATGCATTCATATCCTTTAAGACCATTATTACAACTATCTTTATTTAATTTAGAAAATTTATATGTTGATAATCCTCTTAGTTTCTCTTTTATCCCTATTGTATATTTTGCATTACATTGATCAGTACTCTTTTCTGCCTGTGGAGTTTTCTTATCTGGATTAACAACACATGCATTATAATTATAGATTGTTCTAAGTTCATTTCTATTTTTGCTTCTTATATTCCCATTCATGTTTATAGGATCTTTTGAATATAATAATACGTATTTGCTGTCTCTCTCTCCTGTTCTACCTTTTATTATTACACCTTTTATTGCTATCTGTCCGTCTTCTACTTTCTCAAATTTGTTTGAATATCTATTATCAGCCATTATTGTTGCAGGTATGCAGTTATCACTATTACAGTTCCTTACACTGCAATATTCTTTCAATAAGTCTATATGAACAGTTTCCTCTGGTGTTGGATTTTCTATATCCCCTATATTTTCACAATCAGTCTCAGTATCAGCTTTAGAATCCCTATCCATCTCTTCAACAAACTGTTTTCCTTCTTCATCTGTTGTTATTCCAGGAACATATAACAATTCCATATTATATTCTTTAAGATCTTTTATTGCATATTTTGGACTTGTTGTATCATCTAATGGTTCTGTCTCTCTAAGGAATTTGTCTCTATTAGTTTCATCCATCTGTATATATTGATAAGGTAATTCAGGTGTTAATATATTTAATAATATTGTATCTAATATCATATTAATTCTACTTCCAGCAGGTATTATTGTTGATTTATCAGTATTTGGGTCTGGATATGGTATTGGTTCTATGAATATTGGTGTTTTTGTTATCTCCCATTCTAGATTATTGTTCATGTTCTCATTTACTATATCTATTAATGTTGAATAATCATATACTGGATTTACTCCTGGCTTAAATAATACAAATATTGCCATTATGCTTAAGAGAAATAATCCTATACCAATTATCCAGTCTATCTCATTCCCTACACCTTTTTTATTATTCATTTCTTATTCAGCCACTCTTTTTTTATTAATAGTAATAATGCTATTGGTCCTTGAGGTGCTACGATTCCAGATAATGTGCTGCTTATCAGGTATCCAGAGACTATCATTATTATTGAATGTTTTAATCCTGAAATGAAATCTCCTTCTGAGAATTTTCCTATCATTAATCCTGCGAATAATCCCTGTACTATTATTGTTGCTGTGAATATTGGTCCGAATTCAACTCCTGAACTTCCCCCACCTCCAGCTCCTGCACTTACACCTATTCCTCCTAACCCCTGTCCTATCTCTCCCCCTATTGTGCTTAATTTAGGAATTAGATATACCTGCATCACTATCATCACTATCACGAAAACAAAGAATATTATATATCCCTGTACTGTCTGTGAGTATGAATTGCTTTTTCTCTCCTCTTTTACCTGTTTTATTTCTAGTACTGATGTTGTTACTGCTTCTAATACAGATCCCATATCCCCGCCGCTTTTCTCTGCCTGTATTACTATTGCTATGCTCCTGTTTATCACCTCATTTTTTGTATCATGTGCGAATATTGTGAATGCATCATGTAATGGATATCCCCACTCTAATTGGTTTGCTAATTTTTTTACATAAGGTGTTAATGCCCCTAAATTTGTGTTTGATACATGCATTATTGCTTGTGGTATTGTTACTCCTGATCTTACTGTCTCTACTAAGCTTCTTACCAACTCTAAGAATTTCACCTCTAATTCTTTCTGTCTCTCATTCTCATGTAATATATCTAAGAAAAATAATATTCCCCCAATCAATACTGCGATTACTATTATTGGATTAAAATACCAGGCTTTTGGTCCTATATCTCCTGTAAAATTAAAAAATAATAAGAAATCTAATACTATCAATACAAATGCAATTCCTAATGCAATATAATGTTTTGTTGTTATTTCTATTTTCATAATCCCTTCTGTGATGAACTCACGAATATCATGAATCCTATATTTAGCATTGGCAAGAATACTAGTATTCCTATCCATGCTGCTGTAGTTACAGGCAATCCAGCAATCTTTCCACCTATTGAATTTATTATAGCAAATGTTATCAGTAATAATAATGGTGAAGCAATTAATAATGCTGTATATACCTCTGAATATGTTGATAGTGCTTCCACCTGTTTTTTCCTGTCTAACTTATAAGTGTTTAATGTATCAGCTGCTTTCTCTTTCAGATAATCTTTAAGATCTCCCCCAGTCTCTATTGTTGATATCATTCCATTAAGTAATTCTTTTAATTCCTTGCTTGGTGTTGTTGCTGCTACATTCCTTAA
>JWKX01000012.1 GCA_000806155.1 archaeon GW2011_AR18 | reverse complement strand
TCTTACATTCAGGACATTTAACTTCCATAAAATATCACCTCTATATAAACTTAAAAGAATTACTTATTTATAAATGTGACGTTGTTTAAATAGAATCCTATGAAATAGTACAATAAAACAGCTACGAGAAAAAATAAATATCGAAGAGGAAAATGCAAAATTGAAAATTATATTTTCAGTCAGAAACCTATTTGTTTCTAAAACCTGGGTTTGTGCAAAAGTTAAAGATTATATTAAACAACAAATAAAGTTTTAAAGCAATAATAAATATTTCATAATATGGACTTACAGAAATTCGTAATAAACTTCGCAAACTCATACAGGAAAAAAGAATTCATAGTATTCAGTGCAGAATGTGAAGTAACATATTCAGGAAAAACAGAGACAAAACTAAACATAGGAGATAGAGTAATACTACTAAAACCAGACGGATCACTACAGGTACACCAGCCAACAGGAAATGTACCAATAAACTATGTAAAAGAGGGAACAGACCACTCAATAGATATTCTAGACGGAACAAGAGCAATAATAAAATCACACAATATACCACAAGGAGATTATATGCAGATAATAATACACACATTACATTTTTTCAACAGCCATAAAACAGAGGACGGACATAAGATACAATTAACAGGAACAGAAAAAGACATGTCAGACATGATATACGAAAATCCAACACTAGTAGAAAAAGGATTACATTCAGTAAAACAAGAAGAACAAACAAATTATGGATTCATAGATGTATTATGCAGAGATGAAAACAATAACCTAGTAGTAATAGAATGCAAAAGAGTAAAAGCAGATTTTACAGCAGTATCACAACTAAGAAGATACATAGATAGAGTAAAAGAGACAAAAGGAATAACAAACATAAGAGGAATACTAGTAGCGCCAGGAATAACAACAAACGCAGAACAAATGTTAAATGATTACGGATACAAATTTGTAGCAATAGACCCACCAAGATATCTAGAAAAATTAAAGAAATCACAAAAAAGCTTGGGAGAATTCTGAAGAGCAAGATTAATAAAGATCAAGAATTCTAAAAGAAATATGTCTAAAGGATTAAAAAGTATTATATTAGCTGCATTCTTAGGTGCTTCTTCATGTGCTACACCAGAAGGACAAAACAATAAACTGGCTCAAGCAACTGCAGTAGCACAAGATAATAATTTACAAGGAATACTAGAACAACTTGGAGTAAAAGATCATAAAAAAATAAGATTAGCAGAATATGAAGCAGATAAAAACTACTTACCAGCACTAAAAAGTATTGAAAACTTAATAACAAAACTAGAATTTCTAAAATATGGATATAGACAATCACCAGATACTTACAGCTATGATACAGCGACACACATGCCACTCGGAGAATTATGGAAATGGAACGGAGTAAGCTTCGGCATTATTATAGAGGGAAATGATAAAAGACTATTAATAAGTTATAAAAATAGTGAAACACTCTTTTATATGGGAAGAGAGAATGGAGCTTCTAGATTTGAATATACAATAAATGATAAAAGACTTGTAACATACATCTCGCTAAGAATAGCAGAAGGATTACTAGAAAAATTAAGAACATTTGATAATGAATGGCAAAAAAGGCCATGGAGAGAATTGAAAGTTAAATACAAAAAAGGATTACCATATGATCAAAAAACAAAAGAATTTGTATATGAAGGAATGCACTCATGTTTTGCGTGTGCTGTTCTTGGTGAAAGATTATTGGAAAATAAAATAAGATATAAAGAAAAATTAAATAAAAATCCCCAAAGAGCAGTCCCAAATGTAAAATATGATGACAAGTATATTACAGATGGAGATTATATTTTTAATAATTTAGTAAAATCAATGTATGGATTATAGTATTATGAACTTTATATCTATTAAATTAATTTTTTGTAAATGTTATTTATAAAAATTTTACATAATACATCGTAAAAAGGAAAAATGAATTTTCAAAAATGATTATAAGAATTAAAAAAATAAAAAATTATTGAAAACCAGTGAATAGATTTTAGTAGTTATATTTTTTGATCCATCGAGCTATTAGTAATTGCAGACTAAATACCTCGTTACCTTGGTACTTACATCCCAATCCTATCAACCTCGTCTTTTACGAGAGCCCTAAATGGTGTCTCTTTTTGAGGATGGTTTCCAGCTTAGATGCATTCAGCTGTTATCCAATGATGCGTAGCTGCTCAGCCTGCCTTATCAGACAACTGATCACGATCCCTTTTAATGGGTGAACACCCCCACCCTTGGCCGCTTCTGCACGGCCAGGTTAGGAAGAGCCGACGTCGATGTAGCAAACCGCGCCGTCGATATGAACTCTTAGGCGCGACAACTCTGTTATCCCCGGAGTAGCTTTTCTGTCATACTTAGCCCCCACAAAGAAGGCGTAAGGGTTCGCTAAACCAAAGTTTCCTTCCTGCGTTCTTTACTCTTCAGAACACAGTCAAGCCAGCTTTTGCTTTTGCACTCTACAGAGGATTTCTAAACCTCTTGAGCTGACCTTTGGGCCCTACTGATACTTTTTCAGCAGGGTGCCGCCCCAGCCAAACTGTCTGCCTAATGTTGTCCTTTATTACTAAAGTTAGTAACGTAGAACAAGAAGGGTAGTGTTTCATTATTGTCTAGATTCAAACTAGCGTCTAAACCATCGAACGACTACTACCTACGCTGCACAACCTATTCCACATCACAGCAATAAGCTACAGTAAAGCTTCACGGGGTCTTTACTTCCCATTAGAAGTCTCTGGTCTTTACACCAGAAGGATGTATTCGGGGGGTTCTAGCTAGGGACAGTGGGCACCTCGTTACGTCATTCATGCGCGTCGTCAATAAAACGACAAGGTATTTCGCTACCTTAAGAGAATCATAGTTATTCCCGCCGTTTACCAGATCTTAGCTCCCTTGAAAAGGAGTTTGAATTACTGGCACTGGGCAGACGTCACCTTCCGTACACATCTTCACAGACTTGCGAAAGGTTGTGTTTTTGTTAAACAGTCGGGCGCCCTTTGTCACTGAGCCCTGTAATTGCATCCATACGAACACAATCGCAGGGATCCCTTAGACCGAAGACACAGGACTAATTTGCCGAGTTCCCTTAGCTAGATTGTCTCCCTCCTACCTTAGGCTTCTCACCTAGGGGCACCAGTGTTGGTTCTTGGTATGGATATTTAGAATCCTTATAATTTGCCTTTTCAGGGGCTCCAGGCATCAACTAAACAAGCATACACCTGCTATTCTAAGATTTAATCTCGTTCTCATCATTACGATACTCCCGAGATTTATTCTTATTAACACTTACGACAGTAAATGTTAGTCTAGCCCGAAGCTCAGCTAATTATCTTGTGTCGCCACGTGTATCTAAATAGTAATGGAATATTAACCATTTTCCCTTTCCCCAGTATCATTTACGATAAAAGGTTAGGACCAACTAACTCTTAGCTGACTTACATGGCCAAGAAACCCTTGCCCTTTCGGTATCAGAGAGTCACACTCTGTTTCGATCCTACTACTACCAGGATTATTATTTCCGTACAGTCCATCTCCACTTACGTGAAAACTTCTGCCTATACAGAACACCTGCCTACCATTAACTAAAGCTTTAGTCATCTGCAGTATCGGTAACTAATTTAGCCCCGTCCATTTTAAGGGCATATTCCCTAGATAGGTGAGCTGTTACGCTTTCTTTAAAGGATGGCTGCTTCTAAGCCTACCTCCCCACTGTCTTAGGGAATAAACACCTTTCACCCTTTAACACTTAACTAGTATTTAAGGACCTTAACTGCAGTCTTGGGTTGTTCCCCTCTAGCATTACAAGTTTACCCCGTAACGCCGTCTCCTCTGTTCTACGATACTAAAGCATTTTGAGTTGGACGAGAGATCGACCCCTTTCGAGGCCTAAACCTCTAATCCGTACCTCTACCTCCTTAGTCATCTCCCAGAAGACTGGACTGCGGCCCATTTCGGCAGGAACCAGCTATCACCGGGTTCGATTGGCCTTTCACCCCTAACCCCAAGTCAGAAGAACGCTTGCACACAGAACCTCTGCAGACCTCCACAAGGTTTTACCCCTGCTTCATCTTGCCCAGGGTTAGATCACCCGGTTTCGGGTCGTACCCAAGTGATTAAGTGCATTTTCATACACTATCCCTCGTAAACTGCGGATTTTTGGTTTCCCTATGAGTACAACATACAATGTCTTACTCTCACCACTCAGGTACACTTCCTGGCCCGTTATTCGAAACGTACGCTACAACCCCAAAGGGCAGTAGCATTCCGTGACCATTAGGTTTCAGGCGCTTTTAACTCTCTATTATGAGTTCTTTTCAACTTTCCCTCACGGTACTTATTCTCTATCGGACTTAGACTTATATTTAAGATTGGAAGGTTGTGTCTCCCGTATTCAGACTTGATATCCAACAAGCCCTACTCTAGATACTCATACATCCAATTCATTATCCCTACGGGACTATCACCCTCTATGGCATTTCTTTCCAGAAACTTTAGAATAACTACTTGGACTAAAAATGAGTCCAAACACCACATCTATTCTATATTGCTATAGAACATTCGGTTTGTCTTACACTGTTTTTTCTCGCTGATAATAACAGTATCTCAATTGATTTCTTTTCCTGGGGGTACTAAGACGCTTCAATTCCCCCCGTGGCTTTTCCTTGCGGAACTTTCAAATGAAAAGGAAGTCCTATTCAAGTATCCTTAGATCAAAGGCTGCTTGCACCTCCCTAAGGCATAACGCTGCTTGCCACGCTCTTCCTCAAAGTCTAAGCCAAGTCATCCACCTAATGGCTTAGTAGGATCAAAACTACTAAAACCTATGCACTGGTTAACAAATATGATGTGTTAACCAATCAGCCCTAAATTAAAAAATTATAGAGCCTCATGTAATGAAACTTTTTTCTCTTTAAACAAAGAATAGAAATGTGGACCCGTCGGGATATTCAAGTTAAAAATTTAACTTTTTGAACCCGAGGCCCCCGCCTTGCAAGGGCGATGCTCTACCGCTGAGCTACGGGCCCACTCTCGTTTATGTATGAGCAAAAACTAAGCACGATAAAATAGTGTTTAATAAATATAAAGGAGGTGATCCAACCGCAGGTTCCCCTACGGTTACCTTGTGACGACTTAACCCACCTTACTGAACTTAGATTTGATGCAATCAACAAGACTGCACCTCATCTAAACCCTGCTCGGTTGGTTTGACGGGCAGTGTGTGCAAGGCTCAGGGACAGTATTCACCGGACCGTAATGAAGTCCGATTACTAGGGATTCCGGTTTCATGAGGATGAGTTACAATCCTCAATTCAGACTAAGATGGAGTTTCTTGGGTTGGCTTCTCCTTTCGGAGTTGCATCCTATTGTCTCCACCATTGCAGAGCGCGTGTAGCCCAGGAGATTCGGGGCATACGGACCTAACGTTGCCCACACCTTCCTCCTCCTTACGAAGGCAGTCTCCATATTGTACCCAGTCATCCCGTAGGACCTGCTGGTAAAAGTGGATATGGGTCTTGCTCGTTGCACGACTTAACGTGACACCTCACGGCACGAGCTGGCGTCGGCCATGCACCACCTCTCGGCTTGTCAGGTAAAACCTTCAATCTGACCTTCATTCTGCCGTCGCCCCTGGTGAGATTTCCGGCGTGGAATCCAATTGAACCGCACTCTTCACCCCTTGTAGTGAGCCCCCGCCAATTCCTTTAAGTTTCAGTCTTGCGACCGTACTTCCCAGGTGGTAAGCTTAACGTCTTCACTTAGGCACTGCATATTCACAAAGAATATGCAACACATAGCTTACAGTGTTTACTGCTAGGACTACTCGGGTATCTAATCCGTTTTGCTCCCCTAGCCTTCGTTCCTCACCGTCAGACCTGTTCTAGACAGACGCCTTCGCCACTGGTAGTCTTCCAAGGATTATAACATTTTACCGCTCCCCCTGGAATACTTCTGTCTCCTCCCAGTCTCTAGTTTAGAAGTTTCCCTTGCACGCTGTTAAGTTAAGCTCAACAATTTCACAAGAGACTTTCTAAACCGGCTACGAACGCTTTAGACCCAATAATTACGATTGCCACTTGTGGCGCAGGTGTTACCGCGGCGGCTGGCACCCGTCTGTTTCCGCGCCTGCTGCACCCCTTAGGGCTAGGGCCAGTATCTCAGTGCCCTTCTCGGGGCTAGGACTCTCATCCCCCCTACTGATCCTAGGCTTGGTGGGCCGTTACCTCACCAACAACCTAATCAGCCGCCGACTTATCCTTAGGCGTTACCTTTCTGAGAAAGAACATTCCAGTATCAATCTCATATCCGGTGTTAGCCTCAGTTTCCCGAGGTTATTCCAGACCTAAGGGCAAATTATCGACGTGTTACTGAGCCTTATGCCGGTGACTCTTGCGAGCCCCCTGAACTTGCATGGCTAATTCGGATTCCAATAGCAGCAATCTCCCACAGGATCAATGGGAATTTTCTGGTCGCATTGAATTGTATAGGATTCACTACTTTATCGATTTGCTCTTTTCTCATACTTAAATCGGTTTTAAGTATTCACGTCTCTGTTTAAGAGAAAAATCCGGATATAATTTTACTTATATCCATCATATGTATAAAAAAGAATAGCGTCCCATATTTAAACTTTTCTTTAATTTCTGAGGAGAAAACAAAAAAATTGAAATTTGTAAAAATAAGAATGAAATATTAAAATTAATTAAAAGTTATAGCATTATCTATTTGCCTTTCTTCTTCTCTTCTCTCTCTTTATTCTTTTACGTTGCCACTTCCAACGCATCTGCCTTTTCTTCTTCCATCTACGACTTGAACGTTTCATTTTAACAAACAGCAAATCAGTTTATATAAAAAGGTTGTGGTAGTCCGAAAATCTTGTGGAAAATTTTGCTAAAGCTTTTTTAATAATAGAATATAATATACATTATGACAACAAATTTCCATAATCTTGAAGTATGGCAGATTGGTTACGAACTAGTATTAGATTTTTATAAGATAACAGAAAAGTTCCCTGAAAGTGAGAAGAATAATATTATTTCACAGATAAAAAGAGCATCTGTTTCTATACCATTAAATATTGCTGAAGGTTCTACAAGAAGTACAAGTCGTGCTTATTCACAATTCCTAAATTATTCTTATGGATCAATAAAAGAACTAGAAGTTTTGTTAATGTTATCAAGAGATTTAAAATATATTAACGATGAAGAATATAAGATCTTTTTTGAAAAATTAGATATATTATCTAGAAAACTTTATAGTTTTATTAATATCATAAATAATGAGAGGATTTATTGATTATCTTCATAACCATCTAATGTAAAATCTTTTTTAGAAGGTTTTTCTTCAACATTATCTACATCATTTTTTTCTTCAGTGCTATTTAATTCAGCTGTATCTTCTAAATCATTATTTTCAGCTGCTTCATTTTCTGGATTATTATTTTCAGATTCATTTTCTTCAGTTATTATTTCTGAGTGTTCATTTGATTCAATTATATTTTCTTTAACTTCTGTTTTATCCCCTAAAATAGTTTCTGAATCTACTATCACATCCTCACTTGGTTTAAATTCTTCTTCTTTCTTTTCTAGAACTACTTCATCATTTATTATTGTTTCAACTGTTGCTAAACTATCCCCTGAATCTAAATTCATTATTCTTACACCTTGTGTGTTTCTTCCTATTACTGATATTCCCTCAACTGGTGTTCTTATTATTACTCCATTCTTGCTTATCAACATTAATTCATCATTATCATTTACTACTTTTATTTTTACAACCTTACCGTTCTTTTCTGTGATCTTAATATTTGTAACACCTGATCCTCCTCTTGAAATTAATCTGTAATCATTTACTTCTGTTCTTTTTCCATAACCTTTTTCTGTCACTGTTAAAAGATATGGAGCATTTGCTATCTGCATTCCAACAACTTCTGAATTTTTAATATTAATTCCTCTTACTCCTATACTATTTCTTCCGACTTCACGTACATCTGATTCTTTGAATCTTACTGCTCTTCCATCTTTTGTTGCTATTATTATTTGTTTAGTTCCATCAGTGATATTAACTCCTATTAATTTATCATCATCTCTTAAATTTATTGCTATAATTCCACCATTTCTTGGATTACTATATTCTGATAATTTTGTTTTCTTAATTATTCCTGATTTAGTTGACATCAATAAAAATTTATCATCTTCAAATTTATCAACTGAAACTAGTGCTGCAATTTTTTCATCTTTCTCTAATTTAACTAAATTAACTATAGCTGTTCCTTTGCTATAACGTCCTGATTCTGGAACTTGATATGCTTTTAACCAATGAACCATTCCTTTATCTGTGAATAATAAAATAAAACTATGTGAGCTTGCAATGAATAAATGTTCAACGAAATCTGTTTCGTCTTTTGTCTCTGTTCCAATAATTCCTTTTCCACCTCTATTTTGTGATTTGTAAACATCTAAAGGCTGACGTTTGAAATATCCTGAATGTGTTGCTGTTATTACTACTTGTTCTTTTTCTATTAATGATTCATCATCTAATATTTCATCTGAGCTTTCAATTATTTCAGTTCTTCTATCATCACCAAATTCATTTTTAATTCTAATCAATTCATCTTTTATTATTATTTTTATTCTTTCTTTTGAAGATAATATATCTTTCATTTCTTGAATAAAATTTAATAATTCATTATGTTCGTTTAAGATTTTTTGTTGTTCTAAAGCTGCTAACCTGCTTAATTTCATATCAAGAATAGCATTAGATTGAATTTCTGTAAGTGAATAATTATTTATTAATTTATTTCTTGCTGTTTCAACATCTTCACTATTTTTAATTAATTTTATTATCTCATCTATTGATTTCAAAGCTATTAATAAGCCTTGTAAAATATGATCTCTCTCTTCTGCCTTACGTAGATCGAAAGCAGTTCTTCTTGTAATGACTTCTTTTCTATGAACAATAAATTCAAGACACATATCTCTTAAACTTAAAACCCTTGGTTCACCATTAACTAAAGCAAGATTAATTATACCGAATGTAATCTGCAACTGAGAATTTTTATATAGTTGATTAAGTATTAATTCATTATTTGAATTTTTTTTGTTTTCAATAACAATTCTTAAACCTTCTTTATCTGATTCATCTCTAATATCTGAAATCCCCTCAATTAATTTATCTTTTACTAAATCGGCTATTTGTTCAATTAATAGTGATTTACTAACTTGATATGGAATTTCTGTAACTATGATATTATTATTTTCTATTTCACATTTTGATCTTATTGTTATTTTGCCTTTACCTGTTTTGTAAGCTTGTCTAATTCCATTTGTTCCTAAGATCTGTCCTCCTGTAGGAAAATCTGGGCCTTTTACAAAAGAAAAAAGTTCAGCATCTGAAATATCTTTATTATCTATTAAAGCGATTATTGCATCACAAATTTCTTTAATATTATGGGGTGGAATATTTGTTGCCATACCTACAGCAATACCTGAAGAACCGTTAATTAGTAAATTAGGAATTTTTGAAGGTAATACAACTGGCTCTTTTAAACTGCCATCGAAATTTGGAATAAAATCAACTGTATCTTTTTCTATATCTACTAAAACCTGTTCTGCTATTTTATTTAATTTACATTCTGTATATCTACTTGCAGCTGCTGGAAAATCTGTTGCTCCGAAATTACCCTGGCCTTTAATTAATGGGTATCTTAGATTAAAATCCTGAGCCATCCTAACTAAAGCATCATAAATAGCAGAGTCACCATGAGGGTGCACTTTACCCATAGTATCTCCGACAACTCTTGCACATTTCTTGAAAGATTTACTAAATTGCAACCCCATCTCATCCATAATAAATAAAATCCTTCTATGAACAGGCTTCAATCCATCTCTTACATCTGGTAAAGCTCTTCCAACTATAACTGACATAGAATAATCTAAGTAAGCTTCTTTCAATTGCTGATCAATTACTACATTTTTTATTTTTTGATTATCTTCTGACATTTTACACATCCAAATTCTTTACGAATTTTGCATTAGCCATTATGAATGCTTTTCTAGGTTCTACTTCTTCTCCCATCAGCATTGAAAACATTCTGTCAGCTTCTATTGCATCTTCGATTCTTACTTTTTTTAGATATCTTACACTTTCATCCATTGTAGTTTCCCATAATTGTTCAGGATTCATTTCACCTAAACCTTTGTATCTCTGGACATTAACATTTTCTCCTAGCTCTTGTAATTTTGGAGCTAGTTCATTATCATTGTATAAATAAACTGCAGTTTTTCCTTTAGCTAATTTGTATAAAGGGGGAATTGCTAGATAGATATAACCATTTTCAATTAATTTTGGCATATAACGATAAAATAATGTTAATAACAAACAGGCAATATGCGAACCATCTACATCTCCATCTGTCATTATAATAATTTTATGATATCTTAATTTTTCTATATTAAATTCATCACTAACACCAGCACCTAAAGCAGTTATTATATTTGAAATTTCCTGACTTTTAAAAATTTTATCTAATCTTGCTTTTTCAACATTTAATATTTTACCTTTTAGTGGAAGAATAGCTTGTGTTTTTCTATCCCTAGCATTCAAACATGAACCCCCAGCACTATCTCCTTCTACCAAGAATAATTCACATTTAGAAGGATCTCTTTCCTGACAATCAGCCAATTTTCCTGGAAGACCTGAACCAGATAATGCACTTTTTCTTCTTGTCAGTTCTCTTGCTTTTCTTGCTGCTTCCCTTGCATTGAAAGCTGAAATACATTTTTCTATAATTATTTTTATAACTGAAGGATTTTCTTCAAAATAATTTGTCAAAGATTCAAAAGCTAAACTGTCTACAATACCTTTAAGTTCTGAATTCCCTAATTTTGTTTTAGTCTGACCCTCAAACTGAGGATTTGGAACTTTAAGATTAATAATAGCAGTTAACCCTTCACGAATGTCCTCTCCTGCTAGATTAACATCAGATAATTTTTTCTTCTTAATATAATTATTAATAACTCTTGTCAATGCAGTATTAAATCCGGATAAGTGAGTGCCGCCTTCATGAGTATTTATATTATTAACAAAACTATGAACACTTTCATTATATGAATCATTCCACTGCATAGCAATTTCTATGATTGTATAATCCTGCTGTTTGTTGAAATAAATAATTTCTTTATGCAAAGGCTGCTTCCCCTCATTAAGGTAAGAAACAAATTCTTTAATTCCATCCCTGTACATGAAAATTTTTTCTACTTGAGGAGATTCTCTTTCATCAATAATTGTTATTTCCAATCCTGGATTAAGAAAAGCTAATTCTCTAACTCTAGATGATAATAAATTAAAATCATAAACTGTCTCTGTAAAAATAGTATTATCAGGAGTGAAAGTAACAGAAGTTCCAGTTTGTTCAATAGGACATTCTGCAATTATTTTTAATGGATATAATGGTTTACCATATGCATATTCCTGAATAAAAATCTTACCTTTCTGTTTAACTTCAACAATCAGTTTTTTACTTAGAGCATTAACAACTGAGACACCAACACCATGCAATCCTCCAGAGACTTTGTAAGAATCCTTATCAAACTTACCACCAGCGTGTAAAATAGTCAGAGCAACTTCAACACCTGAAATTTTTTCATCAGGATGAATATCAGTTGGAATACCTCTGCCATTGTCTATAACAGTTATTGAATTATCAGTATGGATTATTAATCTAATTTTAGAACAATGATTAGCTAAGTGTTCGTCTATACTATTATCTAATATTTCTTTAACTAAATGATGAAGACCTCTAATATCTGTGCTTCCTATGTACATTGAACTTCTTACACGTACTGCTTCTAATCCTTTAAGGACTTTAATATTCTCTGCTGAGTAATCCTTATTTTCACTCATTTTCTTCTCCAAGTTTATATTTCATAAATTTAGGAACAAATGGTCTCACTATTTCAACTAATTTTTTTGTATCATCTACTTTAAATCTTAAATAATAATATTTATTATCTCTAAAACCAATTGTTGGATCTATATTCCAAGTCTCTTTAAAATATTTTTTCATCAATTTATGTCCATCTAATGAGAATGAATTTGTACAGAAAATTATATATTTTTGTTTTATACAATAGCTTCCATCGTCACCTAACCAAATAGCTAAGCTCCTCGGATTTATCATATTTAAAATTTTCTCAGTAACAACTTTATCTCCATTCTTCTTATAAAATAAATTTCTATAATAATTAAAAACATAATGTGTATTAATTGAAAATTCGAACATATTTAATAAATTTCCACCTCTTAATTTTTGTCTTAATTTAATTTCTGAATTATCAAATTCTTTTAATATTTCAAATTTCCATTCAACATATTTTTTTTGTGGAAGTGAATGACCAACTCTGAAAGAACAATTCTTATTTCTTTGTCTTATATTAGCATCTCCAATTGTACTACCAATTATTAAATCGTGTTGTAAGTCATTTAATAACATTCTAGGATTTTTCTCTATATCTTTTCTCCATTCTTTTACTAAAGTGTAGATTTGTCTAACTTGTAAATTATAAATATCATATTTTTCTGCAAATAATTTTAATTCTCTATTATTCCTAATCCTAGATAATGGGACTGCTTTACTTTTTTGAATATTTGGGAATAAACTTAGAATTCTAGCTTCATCAATTATTCTGTTTATAGAACTAGAGTTTAATCCTAATTTATAGGCTACTTTCTTCTGATTTCTATTATCTATATCTAAGAAACTATTAATATCATAATCAGCTCTGATTTGTTCCATTTGAGATATGTTTGTGTGATTTTCCATAGAACCTTGTAAAATGCGTTTTTAAGCCTTATAACCTCATTATATTCATATTAATAAGATATTTTTTTAGTATATATACCTTTCTACCTGTAAAACCTCTTTAAACATGTTTATAGGCCTTATAGAGGCATTTTATTTAAAAAAATTAATACTTTTTCATTTACTTGATGGTAGTCATATTTATTAAGTTTATCAGATAGTATTTTATAATGAAAATAAAGAGAACATCTGTAGTAATAGTTGCACGAATTTTATTAGCAACAACTCCAGTAAAAGCAGATGAAAACTATCAGATAAGAGATTTAGCAGCCTATATTCAAAGAAATGATGGAACTATTGATACTGCACAGGATGGAGCTGTTTCTTTAGAGGAACATATGTTTACTTATATAACAATGATGACAGACGGATGCAAAAATAAGAAAGGAATTTATGGATCTGAATTTTATAGATTAGGAATATGTAAAGTTGTAAACAGGGAAGCACCAGATCAGAGATATGCTAATACAGAAGAGATATGGCAAAAGTTTATAGAAAGAGAGGGAGAAGAATATACAGATTATGATATAGATAAAGATGGAAGAATCACATTAAAAGATGATTTAAATCAAGACAACAAAATAGATGATGAAGACAGAAAATTGCACGAGTGGGGATTAGCTCAAAGATGACACTACAATCAATAGCTGAGAGATTACACAGAACATATAGAAGCATAATACCACAAACTATAGAAGAAGAAGCAGATGTAATCAATAGATATGGAGATTGCCCTCATCTAAGAACTGATTCTGGGATAGATCTAAAATTTGTAGAAACGAGTAGAAGATTTAGAAGAGAAATTTATATATCTGATAGAGTTAGAGTAGGATATAGAATCAGCAAAACATATGGGGATACAACATATACTACAATGTATATTAAAAAAATATGAAAACAATAATACTAGATACAAATTTTTTGATATATTGTGCGAAGTATAAAATAGATTTTTTTACTGAGATAGATAGAATATGTTTATTTCCTTATAAAATAAAGATATTAGATACAACAATAAAAGAATTAGAGAAAGTAAAACCTAAAGAATTAGGACTGATAAAAAAATTAATAATTAGAATTGAGATAATAAAAGCACAGGAATCTTATGTTGATACAGAATTAATAAGATTAAGCAAAGAGGGATATATAATAGCAACTGAGGATAATCTATTGAAAAAACAATTAAAAGATGGAATAATAACAGTAAGACAGATGAAATACCTAGAACTTAAGTAAAAAATATATTTAGAAAAGCATATATTAAAATAGTCACCAAAACCTTTAAAAAGCATACATTATAACCATTTAAAAATGTTCTACGAAATAAAAGCAAAAAGTCATGTAAGAATACCACCGAGCTTATTAAATAAAGAAACAGAAACTGCTGTATTATTAAGATTAAATGAACAGTTTGAGGGATATATAAGTTCTGATGTAGGATTTGTAGTATGTGTAACTGAGGTATTGAATATCGGAGATGGAATAATAATACCTGGAGATGGAGCACCATTCTACGAGACAGAATTCAAGATGTTAACATATCTGCCAGAATTGCAGGAATTAGTATTAGGAAAAATAACAGATATAACAAATTTTGGAGCATTCATAAACATGGGTCCGATAGATGGGATGATACATGTAAGCCAAACAATGGATGATTTCATATCATTTAGTAAAGAAAAAACATTAACAGGAAAAGAATCAAAGAAAGTATTAAAGGTAAATGATAAATGCAGAGCAAGAGTGATAGCAGTAAGCTTCAAAGACCTAACAAACCCTAAAATAGGATTGACAATGAGACAGCCAGGATTAGGAAATGTAAAATGGGCTGATGAAGAAGAGAAAAAAGCTGCAAAAAAATCAAAGGATAAGGGGAATAAATAATGGTAAAGAAGAAGGCTTGCAAAAAATGTAAAATATTTGTTAAAGGAAACGAGTGTCCAATATGCAAGGGAACAGATTTTACAACAAGCTGGAAAGGAAGAATAGTAGTAATGGATGCTGACAAGTCAGAGATTGCGAAAAAGTTAGATATAAAAATGAAAGGAGAATATGTAATTAAAGTACGATGAACATCAAAATATTAGAAGAAGTAGAGAGCAAGCTTTTAGGGATAAAAAGATTAGTATTAGAGGTAGATCATGCCAACAGTGCAACACCTAAGAGAGAGGACATAAAAAATCATATAGTTAAAAAGTATTCAGTAGAATCAAATTTGGTTGCTGTAAGGAATATATTTACAAATTTCGGAATGAATACATCAAAAGTCATAGTAAATATTTATAATAATGAGAAAGATCTAAAATTCTTAGAGCCACCTAAAGGAAAAAAAGTGGAAGCTAAGAAGGCAGCATAAACATGGCAGCAGCAAAAGTAAAAAACAAGAAACCCTCAGAGAGATGGACAAAATACAAGTTGAATGGAAATAAAGTAGAAAGATCAAAAACATGCCCTAAATGTGGTCCAGCAATGTTCTTAGCCATACACAAGGATAGAATCTATTGTGGAAATTGCAAATATACTGAATTTATGAAGAAGTAATTTTAATGAAATTTTTTACTTTAGAGCATAATCCATAGCCTGATTAAAATCTGTTATAGATGAATACAATGAAAATGCCTTATCAATTGTACAATCTTCAAAAGTCTTAGGTATATTAATCTTAATTTATCCAATATCAAATGATACAATATAAATGTCCCTTTTTAATTCATCACAAAATGAAATTTTAATAATAACTTTAGTACCATCATCAAGAATTTTACCTTCATTTACTGCTATCTCTAAATCTCTTGGAATCATTGTATATTGCCTTAAAATGAGTATAAAACCCAAGGAAAAGAATCCGAAGAATCTTCTCCCTGGGAAAAAGAGGTGATACTAATGTATAGGTTTACTAGTATATAAATGTTTCGCATGTGTTTACTTTAAAATAGTAACAAAAATAGATACTTTAACATAGATTTATTTATTGTATATAAAAACCTTTAAAAAGAACAAAAAACTTTTCAAATATAAAAAGATGACACAAATAAAGAGGCTTTCTGCTAAAGGTTTCAAATCATTTGCAGGTAAAACAGAACTTGAATTTGGAAATGGTTTTAATATTGTAATAGGTCCGAATGGATCTGGGAAATCATTGAGAGGGGATTCACGAGTATTATTGCCAGATGGAAGTTCTAAAGAAATAAAAGAACTAGTAGATAACAAAATAAAAAATTCTAAAGAAATAAAAAAATTAGACGATGGAATATATACAGAATCAAGAGATGATGATTATATATTATCAGTCAATCCTACAACATTCAGACAAGAATATAAAAAAATAATAAAATACATCAAGCATAATGGAGAAAAAAAATTATATGAAATAACAACAAGAACAGGAAAAAAAATAACAACAACAGGATGTCATTCAATAATAATATTCAAAGAAGGACACCTAAATGGTGCAAGAGTTGATGAATTAAAGGAAAAAGATTTAATAGCATTACCAAGAACCATAAGGACAATACCAAAAAATGATATCAAAATAGATATTCAAATAGATTCTAATAGAGAATTCCCACATTTAGCAACACCAAATTTTGGAAGATTCATAGGATATATTATAGGAGATGGATATCTTAATCAAAGACTTGAACTTATAAATTCCGATGCAGAAATTCTAGAAGATTTTAAAGCATTATCAAAAGAATTGTTCAAAATAGATGACTTCTATATCAGAAAAACTGGAATAACCTCAAGGTTTATAGATAATTCATCAGACATAAAAAAATTCTTACAAAAATTATTCAAATCAGAGATATTGACTGGTGAACATAAAGCAATACCAGAAGAATTAATGATTGGTAATGATAATATCACTAGAAACTTGTTAGCGGGATTGTTTGATACAGATGGTCATGTAAGTGAAAATGGCAATCAAATAGAATTCTCAAACAAAAATCAAAAGTTGGTAATGCAAATACAAGAATTGCTTTTAAGATTTGGGATAATATCAAGCATAAAAATGAAGTATAAGTATGCAACAAATACAGAAAAAAAAATAAAAAGAAAATATTATTTTTTAAATATTTATAGCAAGGATAATTTACAAAATTTTTATAATAATATACATTTAATAGTCAAGCATAAAAAAGAAAGACTAGAAAAATATATTAGAGATGATGTTGAAACAAATACAAACGTGGACTTCTTACCTAAAGAAATAAATCTGTATATAAAAGAGATTGTAAGATCATTAGGATTAAAAGTAAAAAATTTGAGAAAAGAATATCCATCACTAGCATCGTATTATGAAAACAGATGTTATTCAAGCAGATATAAACTAAAAGATTTAATAGAATTATTCACTGATAGATGGTTTGATCTTTATCAAGTATATAAATCCTTAGAAATGAACACTGTAAAACTAGTTGATAATCTAGAAAAAATTAATATTTCAGGAACGCAAACAGCTTCAATATTAGGAGTAGCAACTAATACTGTTAATATATCCTGGAAAAATGGAGTATTCAACGCAAAACCACAAAATTTGGAGAGATTATATAATTTTGAAAAGGAATTTTTGGAAGAACATTTAGACTATTCACTAAAGCTATTAACATTATTAAACAGGATAGCATCTTCAGAAATATTCTGGGATGAAATAATAAAAGTAGAAAAAGTAAATGGTGAGGAATATGTTTATGATATAGAAGTTGAAGATAATCATAATTTTATAGCAAATGGAATGTATGTACATAACAGCAATATAGTAGACGCATTATGTTTTGTATTAGGAAAATCATCTGCAAAAGAGATGAGAGCAGAAAAGAGTTCTAACTTAATATTTAATGGCGGGAAAAAACAAAGCCCTTCAAAAGAAGCAGAAGTAATGATAGAATTTGATAATAGTCTAGGAAAATTCCCATTAAAAGAGAAAGATGTAAGGATAACAAGAACAGTAAAACAAAATGGAACAAGCGTCTATATGATAAATGATGAGGTAAGGACAAGACAGCAAGTATTAGACTTATTAAACGCCGCAAAGATAGATCCTGACGGACATAATATAATATTACAAGGTGATATAATACATTTCATGGAGATGAAATCAACAGATAGGAGACAGATAATAGAGGAGATAGCAGGAATATCAATATATGAAGAGAAAAAAGGAAAATGTCTGCAAGAATTAGAGAAAGTAGATTCTAAACTAAATGAAGCTGGAATAATATTAACAGAAAGAGAGGCTAATTTAAGAGAATTAAAAAAAGAGAGAGACCAGGCAATAAAATACAAAGAGATACAAGAATCAATAAAAGATGATAGAGCAACATATACACATTTACAGATAAAAAACAAGCAGGAAAAAATTGATGAGATAGAGGGAAGAAAAAAAGAGGCAGAAAATAAAATTAGTAAAATAAATGAAGAGATAAACAACCATAAAACGAATATAAACAATCATAAAGATGAGATTAAAAAAATAAATGAAGAAATAGAAGTAAAAGGAGCAAAAGACCAGTTAACATTAAGAAAAGATATAGAAGATATAAAGACAAATACAGTAAAATCAAACTCAAGATTAGAAGTGTGCAATACAGAGGTTGTGAAAATAAAACAGAGAAAAGAGCAGCTGTTATGGAATATAAAGGAGATAGAAGAAAAAATAAAAGAATTACAATTAAAGAAAAAAGCACATGATAGCGATATAATAACATTAGTAAATAGAGAGAAAGAGATAGACAAAAAGATACAAACATTAAAAGAAAAATCAGGAATAGACAATGAGACAGAGACAATAGAAAAATTAGAAAAAGAGATAGAAAAAAAACAAGAAGAAATAAACAGAATAAATATTAACAGGCAGGAATTAATAAGGAATAAAGACCAATTAACATACAAACTAAATTCTACAGAAGAGAGAATAAATAATCTAAAAGGATCAACAAAAGATGTTGAGGAATTAAAAAATAATAAAAGATTATTCAAGGAAATAACAGAAAAACTAGCAAAATGTTTAAATGAAGATTCGTCATATGCAGCACAATTAAGCAGATCAAGACATGAATTAATGCAGAGCAATGAAGAACTAGCAAAACTAACAACAAGACAGGTAAGCATACAAGAGAGAGCAATGGGAGATCTAGCTGTAAGAAAGATAATAGAATTAAAAAATTCAGTAAAAGGAATACATGGAATAGTATCAACACTAGGAAATGTAGAAGGAAAATATTCACAAGCATTAGAAGTTGCTGCAGGATCAAGAATACAGAGCATAGTAGTAGACAGTGATACAGTAGCACAAAAATGCATAGAACATCTAAAAATGAATAAATTAGGAGTGGCAACATTTTTGCCATTAAACAAAGTAAAATCTAGAGTAATGGATCCAAGCATTAAAGATGTATTAAAGTCAAATGGAGTACAGGGATTAGCAACTGATCTAGTAAGTTATGATCCAATGTATGCAGATATATTCTCATATGTATTCGGAACAACAGTAATAGTTGATAGCATAGAAATAGCAAGAAGAATAGGAATAGGAAAAGCCAGAATGGTTACATTAGATGGAGATTTATTAGAACCATCTGGAGCAATGATAGGCGGATACAGAATGCAGAAAGCAGGACTAGGATTCAAAGAAAAAGAAGTTGATAATAATATAAACAAGTTAGATGTCGAAGTAAAAAAACTAAGTGTGCTAGTAAGCAATTTAGAAAATAAAAGAACAGAAAACGAGGTTATGATTTCCAGTTTAAGAGAGAATAAAGCAGAACTTGAAGGAAATATAATAAGAATGGAAAAAACATTAAATGTTGAAGGATATGATATAAACTCATTAATAGAAGAGAAAAAAAGTTTAATAAATACATCAAAAGAACAAGAAAAGAATATTGAAAATGTTGATAAAGAATTAAATAAAACAGTAGGAATATTAGAGGATTTAAAAGAGAAGAAAACAAAACTAAGAGAAAAATTAAATGATCCAGAACTAATTAAAAACTTCGATGTGCTAGAAGAACAAAGAATGAAAACAAAAGAATCAATACTAGAAATAAATTCAAATATAAAGAATATAGAGGTGCAGGTAACATCAATGCTAAATCCTGAAAAAGAAAAAACTGAAAAAATAATAAAACAGCAAGAAAAAGAAAATGAAGAATTTTTGAAAGAGACAATACAAATAAAAGATATAATAATCTTGTAAGAGAGGAAGAGAGAATAAAAGAACATGAACAAAAACTAAATAATATATCAATAGACAGAGCAAAGATAATAGCAGAGATGGAAGGATTACAAAAAGAATTTGAGAATTATAAAGATGCTACAATAAAGAGGGGAGTAAATTATGAAGAACTGCAATTAAGGATAAGAGAGAATGAAAAATTACTGAATTCAATAGGAAATGTAAACCTGAGAGCATTAGAGGTATATGAGGGGATACAAAAAGAGTATACAGAAGTAGTTGATAAAGTAACAAAATTAAAAGTTGAAAAAGATGATGTACTAAATGTAATGAATGAGGTAGAATCAAGGAAGAAAGAGATATTCATGAAAACATACAACCAAGTAACAAAAAAATTCAAGGAGATATTCAGTTCATTAAACACAAAAGGTGAGGTACAAGTAGAATTAGAAAATCCAGAAGATCCATTTGCTGGAGGGGTAGATATACAAGTAAAAATAGCAGGAAACAAACATCTAGATCTGAAAAGCCTATCAGGCGGAGAGAAAACAATGACTGCATTATCGTTCATATTTGCAATACAGGAATTTGCACCATCACCGTTCTATTTATTAGATGAGGTAGATGCAGCATTAGATAAAAGAAATGCAGAATTATTATCACAATTAATAAAGAAATATTCAGATAAAGCACAATATTTGGTAATAAGCCATAATGACCATGTAATACATGAAGGAAACTTTGTTTACGGAGTAACAATGCAGGATGGAGTCTCTAAAGTAGTAAGTATGAAAGTTTAGAAATTGTTAACAAATTCATCAATAGAATTATATGGAACATCTATAACTTTATCAAATAAATATCTTGCAACATAATATCCTTTAGAATTGATAACATACATTTCACGACTTTTTGTTCTAGTCTTATAATCTTTAGATTCCCATCTTGAAATTTCTTCATCTTTAGATAAAGAAGAAAACGAGAATGTAAAACCTTGAATTTCATCTAGTGGATAAAAAGTATTTCTTATATTTACAAGAGGTTCTGGAAAAAACCCTGGATTAAAACCATATTTATGATTAGCTAAAGACTTTAATATTTTATCTGACTCATATCTTTCACCATGGAAAAATAATTCAACACCATATTCCCTAACCAGTCTTTTAGGAAAAGAAAAATCTCTGCCAGTCCTATCATTCATCAGAAATTTCTCCAGCTGAAGAATATTTAATTCATGAGTAATCCTTGTGTCTTCAATATGAGATACTAACCTTCTATAAAAATCAAAAGATTGTTTTAGAGTTTTTAATTCATCAAAATCTAAAATTAGTTTAGTCATTCCTCATCAATCTTATCTTTTAATTCATTAAGAGCAGGAGAATCAATAACACCGTAAGCTTTAGGCTCTGATTTAACATAATCTTTCTTAACATTTTTTTTAATTTCAGTTTTAGTAGATTCTTTTTTAATATAATTTGTATTAGAAACTTTCTTAACTTCTGGTTTAGGTTCTTCAATTTTTGCAATACTTAAAGGAGCTTTTTTCTTGACAACTTTAGCAGTTTTAACAGGTTTCTCAATAACTTTTTTCTTAATAACTTTCTTTACAACTTCAGGCTTGGAATCAATAGCATTATTGAAAACAGCATCAGAATGAACTTCGTTTGTCTTATCATCTTTATTATAATCAACAACTTCATCATCGAAGAAAGATACAATAGTCTTATACATACCAAATACGAAAAATAAAATAATCAAAGCGAGTAAAATAAAAGCAGCCAAGAAATAATATCTGAATCTTGAAAATAAACCAGTATTGTCATCTAAAGGTGAGACAACTACACTTGCAGAAGCATTTACATCATCATAGGATAATAAGTTGTTAACATCATTATCATCAGAAGAGAATAAACCACCAAACCAATTCTTGACTCTTGAAGCAAAACTTAAAGATGTTGAATTAACAACAGGACCTGAACTTGATAACTTAATATCTGTAGCTTTTTCCTTATTATCAGTAATCTCAATCTTCATATCTCTAGAATCAAGAGCAGCACCATTCTTTAAACTTAAAGTAATCTTAGCATCATAAACACCAAGAGGCATATTAGTCTTAGGTGCTACGTAAACATAAGCTGTTTCGGTCTTGCCTGGATCAACATTAATCTCAACAGGAGTCATACTACTGAAAGTAGCAGCATTACCACTCAAGAACAAATTATAAGATGCTTTTCTAACACCTGAATTCTCAATATTAAAAGGAATCAAAGCACTTGAATCATAATAAACAATAACATCATCATAAGGAAAAGATAATTTAGGTTTGTAACAATCATTAACAGAGACAACATCTAATTTAATAGAGTCTTTATCCTGCAGACCATCCTGATCAGTTGAATTTACTAAAAAATCTACATTATAAGAACCTGGCTTAACATCTGAAGTAGGAAAAGCTTTAATAATAAGATTCTTTTCCTCACCACCATCAATATTCAAAATTTTAGTATCAGAAGAAACCCAAGATGGAGATTCCAATCCTATCCTGTAAGATTTTCTTATCTCTCCAGTATTCTTAACAACAGCATTAAAAGATGATTCTACTCCCTGACATATTTGAGATGAAGAATCAATAATATCTGCCTTAACACCATAACATTTCCTTACTAAAATATTAAGATCCTTGGAAATTTTATTAAAACCAATCTGAGGAGATACTTCTAGATGAACAGGGAAAGAACCTTCTACCCCATAAGTAGGGGCAAAAACAAGATTAAAATTCTTAGCCTCATTAGATCTCAGAGTAAGTTCAAGCTTCTCAGACCTAGCCCATATAGGACCATCAACATCAAGCTTGTAAGTATTGATAGCAGTACCTTTATTCTCTATCATCAAAGGGACAACATTATAGCTCCTGTCACAGACATTATAAGATGTATCTGCCAAAACCTTAAAATCAAAATCATAACAGGGATTAACTTTCAATGTCAAAGGAACAGAATCACGAGTCTTGCCAGAATCACCAATAGCAATAACAGTAAATTGATATTCACGACTATCAACAGGGGCTTTCAGATAAACAATAATCTTCTTGCTTTCTGATTTATCAAGAATAACAGAACTATCAGTTAGACTAATTATATTCTTTAGTTCACCTTCAACAGATAATCTAAAAGTCTCCTTGAATTCTCCCCTATTAGTTAATGTTAATTCATATTTTACAGCACCATCAGGACACATCTCCTGTTTAGTTGATGTAATAGAAGTCAAACCAGCCTTGAAACAGTCCTTAACAATAACAGAATGAGATATAACCTTAGAATCATCATCAGTGCTTATAACAGTATCAAGATTATAGTTACCAGGATTAGCAGTCTGTGATGGAGTAATATAAGAATAAACTTTCTTTTCCTCATTAGGATTAAGAACAAAACTATTAGGAACAGTGACAGCCCAGCCAGAAGCAGAGCCTCTAGAGTTAATATTGAAATCTTTAGAAACTGGATCAGTGTTCTTTATAATATCAACAAATAAACCAGTATCTCTAGGACATAATGGATTGCTTATTGATTCTTGAGAAACTGAGAATGCATTTACTGAAGATAAAATTATAAGAAATATAAAAAAAATTGAAAAAAAGTTTTTAATACCTTTCATTAACACCACTTATACAGTTTGCTAAGTTAGTAGTAAGTCTTACCTTCTACGCCCTTATCATCTTTATCTTCTGTTAATTTTTTTATTAACAAGATAACTGCTAATAATACAAGCACTAATAAAAGTATAACAAATACTATTGTCAATACTCTCTTAGTTGTATCGCTAGCAACTGCTTTTGGTGTAACCTCAAGGCTTAAATTCTTTTCTGTTACAACATTGCTTCCAGACATAACCTTAACACTGAAAGTTTTTAAACCTGTGAAACCTTCATTTGGAGCAACGTAAACGTTAACTTCAGATGTAGTGTCAGGCTGTACAGTTAATGTCATTGGAGTAACTACTACGTTAGCCCAACTATCTGTACCTGAAACTTCAACAGTGTAAGATTGTGCTACTTTATTTAAGTTAGCAACTGATAGCTTGTAAACAGCACCCTTACCATCTTCTACTTTCTGAGCTAATGTATCAACATTAACTAAAGTGCTTGCTGGTTGAACTACTGCTTGTGAGCTTCTAACATACAATGTGTATTTCTGTTCTTCGAAACTGTGGAATCTATTGTAATCTAATCTTACAATAACATCGTAAGTTCCTTCTTTAGCATCCTGAGGTACCATCAATACAAGGTCATTTGATGTGAAACCATCATTCCTATCAGAGTTTCTCTGAGATTGTGATGTCTCTAACTGATCAATGTATTCTTGAGTCTGTATACCTAACTGAGGTACGCTAACAGTAACTTTAACACTGTCTTCTATATTGTCTCCAAGATTCTCTGCTCTTACAGTTACGAAAACTGGCTGACCAGCTTGTACGTAATTTGAAGGGTTGAATAATGTGTCAAATATATTAACACTGTGTCTGATCTCTTGTAATCTTAGTGTGAAAGATTTCTTAGTTACCATTGAATCATCTGTGCTTTGATCATCATCGAAAGCTTCAACTCTCAATGTGTAATCATCAGAAGCTTCAATATCACTAGGTATTACTAATTTTAGTGTTTTTCTGTATGTAACGCCAGGTTCTACCTCGAAAGGTTCACTAACGTCTTCTACTTCACCATATTCGTAACCACCGATGAAAGCTTTAACCTTAACATCATAACATGATCTTGCTCTATTATCTGTGCATTGTCTAAATACGTCATTTCCTCTTACCCAAACGTCTACATAAACTGTTGAAGCTCTTTCAACGTGTAATGCAGAGCCTGCGGATAAAACTGTACCATCAACTTCAACTTCTTGAATTGTGAAGTCTGGTGCTCTACTATTTGCTGTACTAACACTACCTGTGTGTCCTAATAATGGATTTCCAAGTATATGGTTAGCTGATACTGTGCTAGTTAAAACTAATACTAGTACCATTGCAAGTGCGAATATTCTAAAACTTTTCATTTTTTTCCTCCCTATGAAACATTATGAAATGTTATCATTATGTAGTAAACACATATTTATAAACCTTTTGGTAGTAACGTTTAAGCTACTATAAACGGCCAATAAACTGTTTTTACAATACCCTCCTCTGAGTATAATACAAACTTAACCAAATAATTGCCTGAAAGCATGTTACCTGGAACTGTGAATTGTGTCTGGACAAGCTTATTCTGAGAGACATCGAGATAAATATTCTTTACATCGTAGTTCCTAGAACCCTGAACAAATGTCCTAAGCTGAACTGCCTCATCGAAATCACCCTGGTTGCTTAATCTAAGCAATAGATGAACAGTCTCACCAGCCTTGTAAGATGTTTTACCATTCAAGTCTCTAACTTGACCTAGAGCGAAATCATGAATCTCCTTATGAGCTGTATTTTCATCAAGCCTTCTGTCAAGATCTCCACCTCTATTCTGGGAAACGTCAACTCTAACTACAAGAGTATCTGTATCAGAACCGCCTCTATTATCTGTGACAGTCAGAGTAACAGTATAAACACCCTGAGCTGAATATTCGTGGAAAGCACTTGCTGTTGAAGCAGAACTACCATCTCCGAAATCCCATAAGTAACTAACAATAGTCCCATCAAGATCTGAAGATAGAGAACCATCAAATAAAGCTGATTCTTCAACACCTAATAATTTATCATCACCAGCATTAGCTACTGGAAGTGAATTTATTTTATTTTGTACAGTCACTTGAATAGTGTCCGAGGATGAAGCACCTTCAGAATCTGTAACAGTCAATCTAAGGGTGTAAACACCAAGTGAATCATAAACAATTGATGGATCAGATTCTGTGCTATCGATTGTACCATCATTATTAAAATCCCATTCAAAGGACATCTCGTCAACACTATCTTCAACTTCGAAAACATACTGACCGAATATAGAACCTGGAATATTTATAGGTTCATCAATAACAGCAGTAAAATCACGTCCTAAACCTACAATAGGTGGAGCATTTAATACCTGGATTTCTTTATCTCCTAAAGCACCATCAGCATCTATAGCTACTTGAGCATTACCTAAAACACCATCGTTTGTCGGTACAATGCCAGCATAAAAGTATTGACCAGGTGAAGGATTAGTACATGTAACACCATCGTTTCTTGTACATAATTCACCATCAACAATGGATAAGTCACCAACAACAGTATCAATAACACCATTATATTTATTTAAAACAAGTCTTCTTCCACTTCTTTCAAGACTTACTGTAGCATCAACGCCAGCAGCACCATCAGTGCCTGCTTTAACTGAGAAAGCAACTAGTAAATCCTGACCTCTGAAAAAAGAGTCATCATTACTTCTCTGATTGAAATCTTCATCATAAAATAAAATCCTATCAACATGAATAATTGCAACATTTACAGTATCAGAACTTGATTGACCCTCTGCATCTGCAACAGTAAATGTCAAAGTTTCCTGACCATTAAAATTCCTATCTAAAGGACGAATACTAACTCTATCACCATTTATTGTAACTCTAAAATTATTACTTCTTGAAACAGCCCATCTAATATTTGAATCTGGAGTATTATCATCAGTAACAAAATCGTTTAAATCAAAAACATTCCCCAATCTTCCAACGAAGAAATCTTCTGGAAGATCAACTACTGGAGCTGTATTAGCATTAACATCTTCTATTGTAATATGTTCACTAACACCAGTCTCAGCATTAGGGAATGGATCAACAACAGCACACCAAACATTATCTCCAGGATTAGTTAATGAAGCTGGAAGCTCTCTATTATTAGATACACTGCCACCGTTAACAAACCATGTGAATGAGAAAGCTCTCTGTTGATCTCCTGTAAATCCAGCGATAACACAAGTCAATTGTGAATCATCAGTGAATCTTCCATCAACTGAGTCAGAAATTATCCTGACATCATAAGCAGCAAATACGACTGAGACTAAAAATAAAAACATTATAGGTATTGATAATAGTTTAAAGTTTTTCATTGTAAAGATTAAAGAATTAAACAGATATAAATACCTTTCGGTGAGTAGTGACATTATTGTATACACTATAAAGTTGTTATTTGTAGGTTATAAGGCTTAAAAGCGTGAAATAAAAGAATTTTTAAAACTAAACACATTAATAGATTTGCTAATAATCCTAGAATTTAATAGAAAAATAATAAAATGGGGTTGCAGGGATTTGAACCCTGATATGAAGGTATCTTCATAGAGATTACTTGCTTAAAAAGATTATGAAAACAAAAACTAAATAAGCAAATACAAGATAATAAAAATAAAACGGGCCTGTAGTTTAACCTGGATAGAATACGTGGCTACGGACCATGTGATGTGGGTTCAAATCCTGCCAGGCTCGATTAATGTTTATTTTTAAAATGTTTTCTTCTATGATAATGCTTTTTCCAAGGAGATGACAGATCTTTCAGTATCAATGAGATAACTAAAAAAATTAAGATTACTAAGAATAATGAGGAATATAACGGAAACTTACTTATGCTAGTATCAATCAGAGAAGGAATCTTATCCAATTTACTAACAACTAAAGATACATCAAGCTTAGGTTTCATAATACCATTATCATAAACTGTTGATAAAATAAGATTAGTAGACTCATTACCTTTTTTTAATTGAAGATCAAAGATATTATCATCAATATCAAGAAGAATATTAGAATCTTTCATATTATTAGAACATACAATGAATCTATCACCAAACTTATAACTAGAACAACCATCACATGAAGAGTTACCTGAAATAATACAATTCTGTCTTGCAGAAATAATCGATGGAACCAATAATATAAATAACAATACTGAAAATATCAACAACCTCATGTGATTATTATTTAAAATGAATTATAAAAAGGTTTTTATTCTATAACAATGGATATTAAAATGGGCCCGTGATGTAATGGATAACATTAACGGCTTCGGATGCTCTGATGTTAGAAGATACCGTTGCATGGGGGTTCGAATACAACCTTTAAGAAAGCTTGACCAAACAAGATAAAGGTGAACGAAAATCCCTCCGGGCTCGCCTAATTAAATTGTTTTGGCATTAAGATTTAAAGGAAGATTATTTGGGTCATTAGTAGGGTCAGCCTCATGCCTAAATCTTGCACCTTTTTGAACTATTGGCAATAAACTTTCTTGTGTTCTATGTATAAAATCTCCAAGCGATATAACCTTAGACTGATATGGAGATGTACTATGATTATCTCTTACATCAGAGTATAATACTCTATTAATTCTTACTGCTCTTTGATAAGCCTTGTATACTGACTCTACTCCTTGATAATTTGGTGTCTTTGATCTTGTAATACCATTTAGACCTACATGAGTCATATCGACATTTAACCATAAACGACCATATAATTCTAATGCTTGATCTCCAACACTTCTCGCTAATTGCCTCTCTACTACACTTACCATATCTGAATGGCGTTCCAAATCATCTCTCTCATTGCTTAAAATCGCCATAGAATAAATCCTTTCATAATCTTTAGTTATAATTTTGAATAATTCTCTTATACCCTCTTGTTCTCTTCTTCTACTTATTCCTTTAAAAATACTAGTAACAAGTTTTGAGTCATCTTCATCTAAAAGATCAGTTATAGCTAGTAAGCCAAGATTGTGAGTAATACTACGTGTCATTGTAAATATAAAAAATATAAAAAATTTAATAAACCTTTCTTTAACATTTTAAGAAAAAATACTGAAAAATCTAACTAAAAATGGGACATTAGTGACTTGAACAGGATAATCCTTATCTATAGAGTATTGCTTATCATTCTTATCCTTGAAATCAATCCTTAAATTAATATTATCCTTCTTGTAAAGATCATCTGAATTAAACTTCATAGAGGCTTTCTTTGATCCATCCATGAAATCAATCTTAAAAACTTCTATATCATTAATAAAAAGGTGTACATCTTTTACAGGAACTTTCACATTCAACAAGACATCAAATTTAAAGCTCTCTCCATAAGGAATCTCCCGAGGATATTTAATATCACTAATAGAAAGATCAGGATTAGACAAGATTTCAATCCTAACACTTTCCTTAACATTAAATGAATCAGACTTTGCTGTTATCTCAATAATATTAACACCCTCCTTCAATAGAGGAAGTTTGATATCAACAGATTTCTCTTCAGACTCATCAAGAGCCATAGATTTACACACAGAAGAGGCACAGACATCAAGATTGAAAAGCTTTCTTCCGGAATTATTCTTTACCTTACATTTTACAGATGGTGTTTCGTATGAGAAAGTGAATTTAGTTGATGAACAATCAAGTTCTAAAGGTGATAGATTATCAGAAGGCTTGACAGATGATATCATCTTATCAGCCTGATCTTTTGAAACAGATTCAATACCTAAAGAGTAAGTTATATTTGTGCTATATTTATTATGGAACTGGTCTTCCACTTCAAATGTAGATTTATAGATATAACCATTATCAATACTCCCAGGAATAGAAGAAATCCAGAAAACTTTTCTCGATTCACCAGGTTTCAATAAAATCTCCTTAGAGTTCTTATCTGTAAGAGCATTAGCTTTAGTCACAGCAAGTGATAGTGGAAAATAATAATTATTAGGATTCTTGATAGAAACTTCAAAAGGGACAAAACTTCCAGGACCAACACTATTAATCAGAGGCTTAACTGCAATGATTACAGGATTCTTTACAATAGTTCCAGTATTAACAACTTTGGTATCAATATCAATCTTTTTACCCTTAATACTAGTATCAACAGATTTCCAAGTATACCTGATAGTAGGATCACCAGAGTCAGAACTCACTTTCAATTTAATATGACTAGGATCAACCCATCCAAACTGCCTATAAGTAACATCAAAAGGAACCCAACCCTTATCTGGAAAATAAACTTCAGCCCATGCATGAGGACCAAATTTGTAACCAGCATTAGTATAAGCAACTCCTGAGACGTAACGTGCAGGAACACCTAAAGAACGCATCATAGAGATAAATAAATTAGTCAACTCATCACATACACCTTCCTTATTTTTAAGAACCCAGCTAGATTTCTGGACAACCTCAGCTGTCAAAGAACCAAGATCATATTTAATATTATCCTGAATCCAATCAGCTACTTTAAAACTAACAACATACAAGTCATCTTCACCACTAGCAATGTCAGATGCTTTAAGTGTAATATCATTATTTATATCAATAAATTCAGTAGGCTGAGTATAGAAAGATTCAACACCTGACAAAGGAAAATTAATTTTATCATCTACAATAATCAACCTATTATTAGTCCTAACATTAGAATCAAAAGATAATTCAAAAGAATTATCCTGAGGAGAGACCCAATTATAAGAAATCTCGTCAGAATTATTAGATATAGAAGCTTGAGGAACTGAATTGAAGTTTAGAGATTTTACTTCCTGCAAATCATCACTTCTTGGGAAAAAAGTAAGAATAGAAGTGACTTCACCAATCTTAGAATTAGAACTAGTAGGTGTAAGATCAAAACTCCCAACTATACCCACATCATAATCAATAAAACTATATGAGTTATAATCATTAACAGGCTGATCAATAGCATAAACTGAAAATGAAGTCAGTATAATAATTAACAACAATAAAACACTCTTTTTAATCATTCAATTAGAATCAGATAATAGCTATTAAAAGGTTTCTTTTCTCATATTTAAATAAAAAAGCCTTTTCTCTTCGGGAAACTTTTCAATAGAATATCTCAACATAGTCCTAGGCATTATTTTAGAATATTTATCTAAAAATTCCTCTAAATCGTCAAGAGAACGTTTACCAACTTCACGGAGCATCCAACCTACTGATTTGTGAATTAAATCATGCTTGTCATTCAATAATAATTCTGAAATCTTCAATGTGTCATCAAAAACATTATTCTTAATAAAATAAAAAGTTGAGACAATAGATATTCTTCTATGCCATAGATTATTAGATTTTACTAATCTGTAAAGAATAGAACGATCAGATTTATCAAATAAATATTTTCCAACAATCTTATCAGCTGATAAATCAACAAGATCCCAATTATTAACATAATCAATATTATCAAGATAAAAATCATAAACAACTCCAGGATTTTTATTAAATCTTTCAACTAAAATAATAATAGCAACCAACCTATGTTCATGAATCTTTGAATTCAATAATCTTTTTAAATCAACAAAACTTAAATCATGAAATTTTTTAGCAATAATCCTAGACTGAGGAACAGTTAATCCAAGAAAGATATCACCATGACCGTAATCACCTTCAGAAGTCTTGAAGAACCTTTTATAAATTTCGGATTTCTTAGTATTTGAATGACCCGCAATTAATTTAACAATATTATCATAACTCATTTTTTCTTAACTAAGTTTTTAACATTCTCAATAAACCTGTCAAAATTATGAGTCTTAACAGCACCACCACAAGCATGATCATGACCACCAGCATAACCCTCAATACCAACCAAAGCCTTTTCTAAAACCTTACGGATATTAATCTTAGAAGACCTGAAACTTATACGATATTCATCATCTTTTAGTCTAGCAATAACAATAATTTTATCATGATACAAATGAATTAGTTCATTAGATAATTCACCAGTAAAACTAGTATTAGAAGAAGGATACTTGAAAACAAAAACTTTGTCTTCATTGATTTGAGATCTGGCATAATTCAAAAGTTCTATATAATCCTTGTTAAGTTTTTCATATCTAGAATAAACATATTTACCAGAATCAGAAGATTGGTTAAGAATTTCATAAGGAGAATCAATTTTTTCCAAAGCTTTCAAAGAATCTTTTACATCTGTAATTTTTCCTTTAAGATTAAAAGAAAAAATCCTAATTAATTTACCAACATCACCTGAGAACTTAATATCATCAATATCCTTAGGGGATTGAGACAATAAATCAGGATATTCTTTCATGAAATCTGAAATGAAATCAGGAACAAAATGATCAAAAACACAGCCAATAACAGCAATCCATAAATTAGATTTAACAACAGAGTAAGCTAAGTAGGTTGTCGGTCTATTGGAACGATGTTTCCTAGGATTGTAGTAATTAACATTATTCATATTCTGAACAGGATGATGATCCAACCAAACAATAGGAGTCCTGACCTGATCAATAAATTCCTGGGAGACTAGAGGTTTATCTAAAATAACAACCAAATCCGGCTTAGCATTAATAACAGAGTAAACAGCATTAACATCAAGCTTAGGAGAACTCTTAATAATCATACCCTCACCTTTTTTATAATGTTTTTTTAATAACAGATAAGCACAGAAACCATCACAATCATCATCATACAAAAATAATGGATTAGAAGCTTCAGATAAGAATTTATGAATTTCTTTAATTTCCTTTTTAGTAATCATACATAAAGCTTAAAAGTAAAATGTTATATAAAACTATATGTTCAGCATACAAGACTTAATCTTTATAGCAGCACTAATAATTGCAGAATATATATTTTTAAAACTAGATTCAAGAATAAAACTTTCAAGAAGGATACTTATAGCATTCATTGTATTACTAGTAATATTATTCTTGTTTGTATTCATATCAGCATTGTTCGCATTATTAGTATTAATAGTAATCATAATAACAATAATAAGCTTCTTCGAAAGAGGGAAAAGAATATTCAGATAAAAATGGGAAAAAAAGAATACGAGTTATGGAAAAAATTTGATATATACGGATATTCAGCAATGGTCAGAGTATTTAGGGAAAGTCCGAAAAACATAAAAAAATATTATGAAAAAAATAAACCAGATATTGTAATCAGAGAATTAAACAGATTAGAGATAACATGCGAAAAATTCAGACAAAGGATATCAAGGATAAAAATAAATGATTATGATAAAAGATTCCCAGTTCAGATTATTAAAATATTAAAAACAAGAGTATATAATGCTTTAACAGAATTGCCAATAAAAACTAAGAGAGATCTAGAGAGTGGAAAATTCAGAGAATCACTAGAATATGCAGATGAAGAGAGCACATATATGATTATACTAAAAAATGAAGTATATGCAAATTATCCTGGTTATAAAGCTTACAGAGAGATGATAACAGAAGAGGAAAGAAAAAGATATTGCTAATACCAAAAGATATAAAAGACCAGTAAAATAAAGATATTTATGAATAAAGATAAAAATTTATTAGCACTAGCTGCAATGGAAAAATTACTTAAGAAATCAGGAGCGCCAAGAGTGAGCGAGGATGCAAAAGAGATGATGAGAGTGGTATTAGAGGATTACGCTGAAGAGATAGGAGAAAAAGCTGCAAGGATAGCACAACATTCAGGGAGAAAAACAGTAAAAGCAGGAGATATAAAACTAGCAGTAAAATGACACCATCACAAATATTCTTATTCATACTTGTAATATTAATAGTACTATCACCAATAATAATGATAATAATTGAGGAATTAGACATAAAAGGAAAGATAGAACTCTAGTAAAGAAAACTTTATTAACTAATTTTTAATCAAAAACTTATCAAAATCATAAAGAGGAATCAACAATGGGAAAAAAATACTTAGTAGAATATGATAGGGATGGATGCATAGGAGCTGCAGCATGTGTAGCAGTACAGCCAGACCAATGGACAATGGTAGATGATGGAAAAGCAGATCTAAAGGATTCAAAAAAAGAGGGGAAAAACTGGTTCAAAGAGATAGATGAGAGCGAATTAGAAAAGTATAAAGATGCAGCAGAGAGCTGTCCAGTAACTGTAATAAAGATATTCGAGAAAGATACAAAGAAAAGGATAATTTAAAATATTTTTAATATTAATTCCTTAAGTTTATTAAAGTCACTTTCTTTTAATCTGTCTAGCTTTTTTATAATTAATTTCTTGTCAATCTTTAATATATTTTCAACTTTAATACAACAAGAATCTTCTATAATATTTTTTTCTAAATTTTGATCATTAATTATTAAAGTATAAAAATTCTTTGAGATGTTAGATGTAATTCCAAATACTATAATATCATCAGACCTATTAAAAGTATTATTACTAGCAACTAAAGCAGGTCTTACTTTAAACCCACTTTGATCAGAAAATGGAAAAGGCAATAATACAATATCCCTTTGTTCTATAGATATTTGCTCCATATTTCATCATCCTTTTTATTATCCCATAATTTTTTGAAAGAATTCTCTGCAAGGTACATCCAACCTAACTTTTCATAATCAATTTTATTATTAGACTTATTTTTCTTTTTAATGATTATAAAACCATCTTTTTCTATTAACATAAGAGTTGAACCGTCTTTTATATCAAGGTTGTTTCTTATGTTCTCAGGAATCACGATTTTACCATCAGATACTTTAATTGCTTCAACCATATACTTATAATAAATAAACTTATTAATATCCTTTTCCCATATATTTTAGAAGGATTGACAAAAATATTAGAAAAATGAAAACAGAATGCCCAAAATGCAAAAGCAAGCATATAGACCAGGTTGATGTAATGGGAGGAAAATTCCTAATATGCCTAAGCTGCGGATATGATGAGTCTGAGGAAGTATTAGATGTATATCCGGAATCAAGAGGGACAAAAGGAGGAAGAGGAACACCATATAAAAGAGGGGGAGCAATGAGAAGTTCTAATATAAAAAGATAAATTAATCTGATAATTCTTCTAAACTAAATAAATGTACTCTAGTAAAATCATCCTTAATATCAGAACGCATTTTTTGAACCAACCTTTCAGCATCTTCAATACAATCTGCATCAAAAAAACGATCTGTTCTTCTATCATGATAATTAGCAGGGAAATTATTAAAATTATAAGGACTAGTCTCCTCAATATTAAAAGTGGCTTTATATCTCATAGATTAATATAATAAATAATAGAATAAAAACCTTTCTAAGAATAACGTTCTTCTAAATTAGCATCACCACGCAAATGATAACCTCTAACTTCCCAGAAACCTGGTTTATTTTCTTTCATGAATTCAATCTTATTTAAAAATTTAGAACCTTTCCAGGCATATAAATGAGGGATAATAACACGCATAGGCCAACCATGCTCTTTAGGAATAGGTTTAGAGTCCAATAAATATGCTAAAAGTGTTGTATCATTTTCAATATCTTCTAAAAGATTATTAGTAGAGTAACCATCAGCACCATAAAACATTACTGCCTTAGCAGAAGGTTTAACTTTAATATATTTTAAGAAATCTTTCCATAATACTCCAGACCATCTAACATCATACTTAGTCCATTTAGTAACACAAGTAAAATCTTTAGATAAATCAGTACGAGGCATTTTTAGAATATCATTATAAGTAAAAACTTTATTTTCAAAAACTTCACCAACTACTTCTAATTTCCAGGTCTTAGGATCAAAATCAGGCTGAATACCTAAATCCAATACTGGAAATTTATCTGTAAGATATTGACCTGGAGGAAGACGAGAATCTTTATTGTTAGGAGAATGCTTATCCTTGAATAATTTGGCAATTTTTTCTTTAGATTTAATGAATTCAACGTTTAATTTATCAAGCTCTTTCATAATAATAAAATGACCATACCACTTTATGAATATTTCCAAATTATCAAAATAATGACAATGATAAAAGCTAAAGGAAATGAGTTCAATCTACCTAATGTAAAAGACTCATTTAACAGAAGAGCAGCACAGTTCAGACAGAGCATAATTGATAATCTAAGAAATAATGAACTAGCTGAAGGATATATAGAAGTTTCTGAACAGGCATATGCATTAAAGAAAGCAAAAGCATCAGCATTATGGTATTTTAATGGTCATAGATTATATTACAGTTATAACTTATGCAATACATTTGTAGAAAACATGTATGTAGTAATGAAAGTAATAGAATTAGAGGTTAAAAAATTAATAAATGAGGAAAAAACATTAGAAGAGTTCACGCATGAATTCAAAGAGGATAAAGAAGTTGAAGATAAGAGAAAAGAGGCAAGAAAAACATTAGGATTAGATGAAAACGAGACAGATGTGGAAGTAATAAATAAAGCATATAAAAATCTAGCAAAAGAACATTTATTTTATTAAAAAATAGAAAAAAGAATTATCTAAAATGACATAGCAATTAAACCAAATATAATTGCAAATATTATTACAACAATTACAAGTGCAAAGTATATAATCAAAGTTGCGACAAACTGATAACCTAAACATGCAAAAGATCTTTTAAGAAAACTATCAGAATTTAACCAACCTTTGTAACTATAAGTTTCTTTTTTAACCATAAAAATTTAAAGAATTAATATTATATATAGTTTTCTATAAATTATTTAGCATTCTTATCAGGCTGGTGAATACCAAAAGTATTACCTTCAGTATCTAAAAAATAACCCTGCCAGGCCATATTAGGAATAGCAAACTTAGGCATAGCAACAATACCACCAGATGCTTTAATCTTTTTTTCATATTCATCAAAATCATCAACTAAAACTGTACAGACATAAGCGTTAGTTCCTTGTTCTGAAGCAGGTGCTGGACATGGACGAGATAATAAACCACCATTAATACCAGGTTCTTTGCTATCTTTTTCAGCAGTCATAATCATCCAGTATGGACTAGGAGATCCTTCCCATTTAATGAAATCCCAACCAAAAACTTTTTTATAAAAGTTAATAGCTCTATCAGGATCATCTGCCTGAATCTCAAAGTGTACAACCCTATTCATTTTAACCTCCCAATCTAATACTCTACCATAGACTTGAAACCTGCGAAAGCAAAACGTTTCATATCAAAAGGCATAGGCTTATCCTTATACTCAAGCATAAAAGAATCTTTCATAACTAAAGCGTTAACTTTATCACGATGTTCCTTATCCTTGTAAACAATAAAAGAGAACCAGACAGTTTCATTAGCTTTTAATTTAGTCATTTTAGGAAAAGTCAATTTAGCCATCTGAGATGAGAGATCATCACCAATACATTCAACATATTTTAAAGCACCATATTTTTTCCAGACTTTACCTGCTTTTTGAGCTAATTCAACATATTCCTTAACACTTTTCTTAGGAATTACAAGAACAAAACCATCAATGTAAGACATTATTTTTTCATCTCCTTAGGCATTTTACTTTCGTCCATATAAAATATTTCCCAGACATGATTATCTAAATCTTCAAAAGCTCTTACGTACATCCAACCCATATCCTGAGTTTCTCTGAATTCCTTAGCACCGTTTTTAATAGCTTTGTTAACAAGATCATCAACTTCTTTCTTACTATCAACAGATAAAGCTGTCAAGATTTCCTTATATTTCTTAGTATCACAAACTTCTCTATTAGGAATAAATGTTTTAAAATATTTTTCAACTATCAACATAGAAAATATAGTGTCTTTCTTAATAATCATACAAGTAGCATTCTCATCAGTAAACTGAGAATTGAACTTAAAACCTAATTTAGTGAAAAAGTCAACGGATTTGTTTAAGTCTTTAACACATAAGTTAACGAAAATTTGGTTTACCATAAGCTAGTATTGGTTTTACGGTTAATAAAGATTTTGTATTTAGTTATAATAAAAACTTATCAATATTCTTCTTAGCTAATTCTCTTTTCTTCTGATGATCTTTCAAGAAAACTGAAACTTTCTCTATCAAAATCTCTTTTAACTCACCAGACAATAATTTACCAGATTTATAATCATCATGAATTTTCTGTAATTTTTTATCATCAGGTTCAAATAACATCCTTAACCATTGATAACTAACATCAACATCAGGATTGCCACCAAGTTTACGATGTTCTTCTAAAGTAGCTCTACCACCAGAGAAAGCGTACTTACGGATTTTCTTAGCAGCAACTTCAATACTATCTGTAGTGTAAACAGCAGACGATTCATTAGAAGCTGACATCTTACCATCAACACCAGATAAAGGAGGTAAAAAAATACACTGTATACTAGATGGTTTGTAATGCCCTAATTTAGGAAGAACGTGTCTCGTAACTCTGAAATGAACATCCTGATCGACCGCGTGAGGAATCAGACAAGGAATTTTTTTATTTTTTAAAACAGAAGGAAGGAAAGCAGGGACAGTCTGCATAGAAGTATAAAATATTTCACCAATATTAGAATCATCTTTCAAACCAAAAGCAGATTTAACCTGAGAGAAAGTAATTTTTTTAGCAACTTTACAAGCTTCTTTATACATCAAATTAGCATTCTTAGTATCAACAATAAATTTAGTTTTTTTAGGATCAAAACCTAAAGCAATAACATCAAGCATATTATCATGCAAGAACTTCTCAGTATCATCAAAACTTAGATTATCCTTAAATAAGAATTTCTCTTCATCAGGAAATTGAAACCATAATTCAACATCAAATTTATCCTGAAGCCATTTAGTAAAAATCCAAGGAAGTAAATGACCAAGATGAACAGGACCTGAAGGAGCTCTACCAGTGTATAAATAAAATTTATTACCTTTTTCGTATTCATCTAATAACCAATTCAAATCACGATGAGCAAAAAAAACTTTCCTATTAAGCATGAAATGAAGATCCTTAGTGTGTTTTTTTATTCTAGAAAGAATAGTATCATTAATCTTTTCAACACCAAAATCCTTGATTAATCTATCATAATCAATATTACCTGAAACTTCCCAAGGTGTGACTTTAAACTCTTTTTTATCCATACTAAAACCAGAGAATTACTATTTATATATTTAATTGAAGAGAAGTTTTTATAAATAAACAAAACAAATAATGATTAATGAATAATTGCGAAGTAAAAAAACAAGATTGCCCTAATTGTAGCAATGAGATGATAGGAATAGCAGGAAGAAAAGATGCTATATGTCGTAACTGCGGATACAAAGAGCCGTGCTGTTAGATTAACCTAACTCTAAGTTCTCTAGAATTATTAATTCTTTCAGATTCAATCAACCTCTTATAATCCTTATCTACTTCACTTAACCTATAAATCTCATTTCTTAAAAACTGAGGATCCACATAACGGAATTTTTTCTCAGGCAATAAAATACCACCTTCATTAACTTCTTCAAATCTCATATCCCTTTTGATAATAGCCAAAGCATCATTAGTTCCTTTATCATCAGCAGAATAAATCTTTTTCATGACATGTTCATCATCAACCATAAAATCCTCATGAGTAATCACACCATTATTAATAGCAGTCTTTAATGCATCAGCAAATAAATAAAATTTTAGGACCTGAGATGCAGAAGCCCAATGTTCTGTCTGTAATTTCATATAAGTCATAGCAAAAATATAAGCAGGTCTGAAAGAGTCAAAAACAATATTACCATCATGATTAACCAAGCTATTAAGACAAGTCTGGACTGCACCAGGATTAGCCCATGACTGGAACTCTCTTAAAGAATAGTCAATACGATCAGCACAGACAGCAGGAGCTGGAGATTCTAATAAAGTAAACTTTTCCAGACCATTAATATCAGAAATATCAAAACAGTGATTAGAGAGTATCTGAGGAAGACTTGATTTTCTTAAAAATCCATCATGATTATTATCCTGGAAATCTTCATCAGCATTAGAACCTACAACCCAATCATAAAGATGAGAAAAAGCAGTATGAGATACGTCATGCAATAAACCAGCAATCTGTTCTTCGAGAGAGGCATCTAACCTTTTCAATAATAACATCACACCTATAGAATGATTATATCTCTTGAAGTTAGGATGATCACAATGCTTATCCAACAAACCAACCTGATTTATTTTTCTTAATCTTCTAATCTCATCAGATCTAATCAATTCTACAAGTACTGGTTCTGAAATATTAAATTCTCCATATATTTTGTCATTAATCAACATACTATGAACATAAGGAAAATATTAATAAGCATTATGTAACCCAATAATATATGAAACATGATTATGAACAAAAACCATTAAGTGTGAATGAGATAAAAAACTTAATAGAGAGAGGACTAGAAGGAGCAGAAGTAGAGATATTAGATCCGAGAGAAGACGGAGTACATCTACAGGCAATAATAAAATATAAAGGATTCAAAGATAAAAGCTTAATAGAACAACACAGAATGGTGTATAAAGCATTAGGAGAAAGTTTTAATAAAGAACTAGTGCACGCATTATCAATAATAACAAAAACAGATTAGAGAATTGCATAAATGCAAGGTTAAAAATGGATGAAGCAACAAAACACAAAATAGAATCAATGATAAAATCAGAAAAAGTATTCTTATTCATGAAAGGGACACCAGAATATCCTGAGTGCGGCTTTTCAATGAGAGTTGTACAGATATTAAAATCATTAAATGTAAAATTTGGAAGCTATAACATATTAGAAGATGAGACAATGAGAAATTCAATAAAAGAATATTCAAACTGGCCGACAATACCGCAATTATATATAAATGAAAAATTCATAGGCGGATGTGATATAACAGAGGCAATGTATAATTCTGGTGAACTACAAGAGTTATTGAAGTGAATACAAATATTTAAAAATAAATAATTCTAAAGATATAATATGAATACTGAAGAAAAAATGGCATTATCAACATTAATTGTTGAATTAGTAGGAATACAGACAAGAACAAAAGAACCTGAATTAAAAGTCCAGATTCAAAAAGCTATAGAAAAAGTCGCAGCTTTAATAGAAAATGCAACTCCTGATAGAGATTATAGAAGAGAAGTACCAACAAGCGGAAAATCACATTTTGCAGAAAAAAATTTAACTAAAAGAGGAAGAGCTTAATTAAAAGATTCGCCACATCCACAACTTTTCTTAGCATTAGGATTAGAAATCTTAAAACCAGCACCCTGCAGACTATCTACATAATCAACTTTAGAACCATTTAATAATTTTAAACTAGAAGCATCAACCAAAAACTTAACACCTTCAACATTGTATACTTTATCATCAACATTAATAACATCAGTAATCTGGAAACCATATTTATTACCAGAACAACCACCTTTAAGGACCTGAACTCTCAGACTATAAGATTCTTTATTCTGTGATTTCAATATATCTTTTAATTTAATAGCAGCTTTATCAGTGATTATAACATCCAAATCATCAGAGGGTTTATTATTAACTCTTGAAGCTTCACGTTCTGAATATACGTTGTTGACTCTATTAATGAATTCATCAACTTCCTCAACAGACTTACCATGAGACATAAGACCTTGCTCAATAGTCTCAAAAGTAGATGCACCGCAACCAACACAATGGACACCTTCATCTGTAAGGACATCAATCACTGAAGAGAATCTTTCAACAAATTCACCAATAGGCAAATCTTTAGATATTAATTGAGTTTGAGACTGAACCATGTTAACAATAGTTAATAATCAGAATTTAATAAAGGTTTCTATTATTGGTCAACTTCAGTTACAGGCCCGCAGAAATATTTAAAACCATTATCATAACTAGATACCATAGCTTCAATATTATCAGAACAAACAACAGCAAATTCCAATGTTGTAACACTAGCTCCGTCATCTCTTCTTCCTATCTTGCATACTTGTGGTTCTCCATCAGCACTTGTTAAACATTTTTCCAATCTTCCTTCAATATGAGAAGCATACCCAACACAGAAGGTAAAAGGATCAATTGAACTATTTTCTGAATCAGTACCAAAAGCATCAACAACAGCACCATTTTTAGCTTTAATCAAACAAGGATCATCATCATGCACACTATTAGAGCTCTTATCACCACATGATAAAGAGAGCACTAATCCAGTATAAGCAACTATCTGTGAAAGGTAACTATGTCTTGTCATTTGTATTGGATAACATTTTTCATTTAAATTGATTTCTCTCCTATAAAATAACAATTAGATTATTTTTTATTTGAAAGTATCATAATCAAAAGACCAATAACAGAGATAAAGAAACCTCCTAAAATATGAAATAAGTGATAATCAGCAGAGAACATCCTATAATGGAAAGCATGAGGGATAAACATCCAAAGAATACCTAAAAATAAAATAAAAGAACCAAAAAAATAAAAAAATTTAGTTTTCATTCTTGGTTGCATAATAAACTGCCAAAGATAAAACACCAATAGCAAGATGCAAATATGTAGTCCAGATATTAATGTTAAGGAATTCTAATAATAAATCTTTAGCAACTGGAACATAACCTAATACTGCTAAAACAAAAGCAATCCAACCTAACACAAGATTATATGTATGACCAGTTCCTTTCACACCAGCATAAATACCAAAAGCAGCAGCAACCAAATATAAAATACTCTGGTAAAGATTAACATTGAACAATCCAAGAATACTATCAGAGAATAAACCCCAGACACCTACTATTGCTAAGACTAAACCTAAAACTAAAGCATAAGTTTTTTGTACACTCATTCAATACACCTCCATTTTATTTATTTAAAGATTTATTAATATATAAGTTTATTTAAATTGTTAAATATAAAGTAAAACCAAAAAAACAAATTTTTATTAAGTGTTTTGATTTAAGATTATAATGAAACGTAAATTAATATTAATTGCAGGAATACCTGGAGTAGGAAAAACTTCAATAGGTAATTTCCTTGAGAGTAAATACGAATACAAACATTTTGATATGGAAAAATACTCTAGAACATCAAAAATAATTAAAAATGCAGATAATTTTATTGCTAAAAATTTTAAAAATAATAAGCACATTATAATAACATGGGGATTTAGTCCTGACAAAAAAACTATCAACGTTGTAAATTATTTAAATAAATATGGATTTAGAACTTTTTGGTTTGATGGGAATAAAAATTCTGCAAGAAGAATAACCATGCAACGCAAAACATTCGATAATAGAATACTTAAAAAACAGATGAGTGCATTAGATAAATGGAATGTTCCAAAAGATATTAATGCTAAAATAATTAATGTTTTTGATAAAAAAGGAAATTTTAGAAAAATTATGAATATTGCAAAAGAAATCAAAGCGATATAAGATTATTTAAAATTCAAAACAATAGATTTCAATCTTGTCATAGACTCAATAGAGTATTTAATACCCTGAACCCCAATACCTGAATCTTTAATGCAAGGGAAAGGGAAATTATCAGGACCACGATCAGACTTACCATTGATCTGTACAGCACCAACATCTAATTGTGAAGCAATACTAAAAGCTTTATCAAGATTGTTAGTAAAAACACTTGCTTGAAGCCCATAACTAGAATCATTCAAGACAGAAACAGCTTCTTTCTCATCTTTAACCCTAATAATACAGGCAACAGGACCGAACTGTTCTTCATAAAAAATCCTACATTTACTTGTGATATTATCAAGAATAACAGGATAGTAAAGATTATATTTACGCTTACCATCAAGAATTAATTTAGCTTTATTCTTCACAGCATCATCAATTAAAGATTTAATATAATCAGCAGCATCACGGTTAATCAAGTGAGAAACTACTACATCTTCATCTGGATCTCCAGTCTTAAGTTTCTTAGTCTCCTCAACAAACTTCTTAACAAAAACATTAGCGATCTTTTCAACCAAAATAATCCTCTTAACAGCAGTACATCTCTGACCAGAATAAGAATAAACACCCTGAACACATTCCTTAACAGCAAGATCCAAATCAGCATCATCAAGAATAATAACACCATCCTTACCACCAAGCTCCATCATCAAAGGCTTCATACCAGAAATAGAGGCAATATGCTTGCCAACTGAAGTACTACCAGTAAATGAGATCATATTAACATCTTTATGAGAACATAAATAATCACCAATAGAGGAAGATTTACCAGTAACAACATTCAAAACACCCTGGGGAAGACCTGCCTGAGAGAATAAATCAGAAACATGAAGAACAGATAAAGCACCCTGAGTACTAGGTTTTAGAACTACTGAATTACCAGAAATCAAAGCAGGAGCAACTTTACTAAAAGAGAGATTAACAGGATAATTAAAAGGACAGATAGCTAAGACAACACCTAAAGGTTCACGATCAACCAAAGCTTTCTTTTTCTTAGCAGAGTGATAAAAAGCATTACCATCTAAGTATTCACCATGCAACCTTAAACCTTCCTCAGCTGTACTTCTAATAAGATCAGCAGTCCGCATAACCTCGTGCATACCAAGATGCTTAGGTTTAGAGATTTCCTTAGATAATAAATCAGATAATAATTCAGCATTTTGGACAATAAGATCAGCAGCCCTCATCAAAATATCGGCTCTTTCATTAACTGGAGTATTCTTCCATTTCTTCTGAGAGACTTTAGAATTTTTAAGGACATCATCAATATCTGATTTGGATAAAGACTGCAATTTAGCTAAAATCCTACCATTAGAAGGGTTGTAAACTTCAATTAAATCCTTAGAAGAAGATTTCTCCCACTTACCATTAACTAAATACCTATAAGTGTCACCATCTTTTATGTTACTAAAAAGCATAAATAATCAGAAGTAAAGTATTATTAAAAGATTTCTATTGAAAATACTATAAGAAAAGATTTATTAATTACATATTTACAGAATAATATGTGGCAAGAGTAGTAAAAGATAAAAGAAGAGGTTCTTGGGGTAAATGGTTTCTAGCTGCTGTAGGACTAACAGCATTTTTAGGAACAATAGGAATTTTAAACAGGCCACCAAAACCAATAGAACAAAAACAAGATAGAACAGAACAGGTACAAGTTATAGAGGCTGAAGTCAAAGCAAGAGATAGGTTAATAGAAATAGCAAATATATCAAAAACATTAAGAAAAACTGCTGAATCAACACCAATTACAAACAGAACAAGAAGATTATCATTATTAGATCAAGCAAAAAATTTAGAGAAAGAATTCTTAGGAATAAAAATATCATTGCCTGAAAATCATATTATACAAGAGGAAGTAGATAATACTGCATTAGAAATAAATAAACTGAAAGATGAATTTGATTTAAAGAAAAAAAGAGAAGCAGTTAAAACACAACCACAAGTGAGAACAAGAACTGATGCTGGAAGTACAAGTGTAAAACCAAAAGTTGAAAAAAAGCCTGAAATAAAAATAAACAATGCTAAAAGTGCAGGAATAACAGAAGACTACAAAAAAGAATTCAGAGCGTTGGATATGCGTGCAAGAAAATTAGTAAGCGATTTTAGAGCATACAAATTAAGAGGTAAAGGAAATTTCTCAGATTTGCAGGAAGAGTATAAAGAGATATATATTGCTTTAGCTGAATTGGAAAATAATGTAGAAAATAGTGCTAATGTAAAAAGAGAATTAATACAGGGAGACATAAACTTCTTAAAAGCATATCATAAACAAATATTTCAAACTATGAATACCCTAAGATTTGAATAATTATTTCTTTAAACTAATCTTAGCCTTGACCATTGTGTGCATTCTCTGCAAAAACTCATGACGTTCCTCTATTTTAAGAATATCGGAATAACCTTGAAGAATAAGATTAAAAGCAAAAGGACTAGGGATATTAGTATTAAATTCCTTAACCTTAATATTACCAGATTCAATCAACTCAATAATCTTTTTAGCATTCTGAACATCCATAAGATCTTCAAGAACTTCACGACGAGCTTCTTTAAGAATACAAAAATCTTCACTAATAGATTTGACAGCACTCATAAGAATCATAGAACTAACCTGTTGACGACCAACTCTTTTAGTCAAACCTTTATAAGTCCTTAAAATCATGAAAGCTCTGGAAGCACAATGCCTGAATCTACGTTTAAGAACTTCAGATTTATCAATAGCTAAAGACAACAGACTGTAAATATCTTTAGATTTAATTAAATTAAAAGCCTGAATAGCATTAATCCTGTGATCAGAACTAACATAAAAACCATTATCATTAATACCAATCTCAACATCACGATGCTGTGAACGACCAATAGCAAAAGCTAAAGCACGAGATAAAACATCATTAACCCTTCTACCATAAAGAGAGTGGAATAAGATATAAGTTTTACCATCTTCATCTCTATACTGCTCAACAATAAATTTATCAGTATTAGGAATCTCTAAATAATTAAATTGTTCATTAAAATAATTATAGATAGCATCAGCAGCTTTGTCTTCTAAATAAAGATATTCATTAATAAATTTAATAATATCAGTTTTAGATTTTTTAGATTTAAATTTCTCGTCCATTAATTTCCTGAATCTCTGAATCTCAACAGCAAGATCAAAAGATAGAGGAAGCATTTCAGAAAACCAAGAAGGAATAGTAGGCTTACGACCAGCAGCAGATTTAACCTGAGCAACCATACCACGGGAGAACTTGAATTCATAAGTAGAACCTCCAAGAACAAAAATATCACCAGGCTTAAGTTTTTCTAAAAAACCTTCATCAATATGACCTAATACCTCTTCTCCAATCTTAACAGTAACATAAGACTCATCAGGGATAGTGCCAATATTAGTCATGTAAATAACTCTGCCAAGTTTACCTTTCTTACCAATCTTACCTTCATTTTTCCAAATCCTAGCATAAACATGACGATCTTCAAGAGTTGCAAATTCGCCAGCTAAATAACTAATAACTTCATCAAAATCTTTTCTAGATAAATTAGAATAACAATAACTAGACTTAACTAAATTAAATAATTTATCAATATCCCAAACCTGTTCAAAAGAGATACCATAAATCTGCTGAGCAAGAACATCAAGACAATTAGTAGGAATATGAATACTATCAATCTTTCTTTCAATAGCAAATTTACTCATGACAGAACATTCAATAAGATCATCCCTGTCTGTAACAATAATACGAGCTTTAGTAACACCATCAATCTTATGTTGACTTCTACCAGTTCTCTGCGTTAGGCGAGCAATAGATTTAGGAGAACCTAAGCATATAACTAAGTCAATATGTCCTATATCAATCCCGAGTTCCAATGAGGTGCTAGAAACAATTGCTTTTAGTTTACCCTGTCTAAGTGATTCTTCAATTTTAAATCGATGCTCCTTACTCAGAGAACCATGATGAGCACCAATAAGATTTGTTACTTTATCTTCTTTACCTTCTGCTTCTATTATTTCAGTATATTTTTTAGGAAAATTAGTCCTCAAATGATGAACAACTCTTTCAGTAGCACTACGAGTGTTAGTAAAAATAAGAGTAGTTTTATGCTCATGAATTAATTTATCAATCATTTTATACATTTCATTATTTATAGAATTAAAACTAGAATTAACAATATCATCAACAGGAGATAGAACTTTTAAATCCATATTTTTATTGAAACGAGCATCAATAATCTTGCAATCTCTATCTGAGCCTACTAAAAATTTAGCAATTTCATCTAAAGGACTTATTGTGGCTGAAAGACCTATCCTACACATACCAGGAGATAAATTCTGAAGTCTTTCTACTGACAAACTTAAATGAACACCACGTTTATTCTCAGCAAGAGCGTGCGCTTCATCCATTATAAACCAATCAACATTCTTAATATGATCCCTAAATTTTGTTGAAGAAAGCATTATTGCCAAACTTTCAGGAGTACAAATAAGTATATGCGGAGGCTTAGCCAACATCTTAGATCTTTCTGCCTGAGTTGTATCACCTGTCCTTACACCAATTCTTATTCCTAAATCCTTGCCTGCAATTTCTTCTATCTCTTTTAACGGTCTAAGCAGATTAATGTTAATATCATTTGACAAAGCTTTAAGGGGATTAACATAGATACAATAAACCTTATCTTTAAGAATTCCTTTCTCACTAGAATCAACTAATTCATTTAAAATAGCTAATGCTGATGACAATGTCTTACCACTTCCAGTCGGGGCTGAAACTAGAATGTTATTTCTAGAATGAACTTCCATTATACTATATAATTGCGGTAATGAAAAATCCTTAAATTTTTTAAAAAACCATTCTCTGACAAAAGGATGCAATAATTCCTTAATATCTTTAGAGCTGTCTGGCTTATCTTTAATTTTAATCATACAAAAATAGAATATCAGGAATAGATTTATAAACCTGGCGCGCAAGTTTGTCGTGTCCAGTGCCCAAATGGCAATATAATGGGTTTATGGGAGGTTATAAGATCTATAATATAAAAAATAATCTTATCTATAGTTACCATCCTGCAAAATCTTCTTGCATTCAAATAATACTAATCTTTTCTTTATTTCTTTAGTTGAAAGATCAATGTGTTTCTTTTTCTTTGCCATACAATAATGTTCTTTTAAGGATATAAAAAAGAGACGTATATACTATACTTTTTATTTAACATCACTTCATCAAGTGCCTAACCAAGGATATAATGAACAATATAATAAATAACACAAACAATACCTTAGCTATCCAGGCAGATACTCCTGAAACTGCACTAAAACCGAAAAAACCTGCAATTATTGCAACTAGTAAAAATACTAAAGCCCACCCTAACATTTTAAACCTCCATACTTATATAAATAAAAAATAAAGTGAACTAGTTTTTCATTTCTTAGTTTCACCTTTCATTATTCTAAGCATCATCCCTCTTCATCATCAAATAATAAAGGCTCGTCATCATCTTCAATAATAACTTCATCATCTGAATCAACTTGTTTTTTCTTATCAAAATTTTCAGGTTTCATTTTTATTGCCTCCTACTGCTTCTTACTACACTCTTAATTTTTCTCTTTACAGAACCAACTTTTCTTTTAGTTTTATTTTTCAAAGCAGATATCTTTCTTTTAACAACCTTCTTAGTTTTACGTATCATACAAACCCCCCAATACAAAGTAAAGCCTCTAATATGAAACAGCCTATATAAATCTATGGAATAAAAACTATATACTATAGATAATGACAATAACAATATTTAAATTGAGAGAACATAATTATAACAATTATGAAGAAAAAAATAAACTATCTTTTGATAACATCAATAGCAATAATATTTGTATTCGGTATAATATTAGGGATAATAATAAACTCAGATGGAAATAAAACTAATATAATAAATGAAAACAATAATGTAGAGATATCACAAAAGGAGATAACACTACTAGGTGTAGATAATAATGGAAAAGGGGTATCAGCAGTAATGAGTGTAGAGGTAAAACCAGGAACAGGACTAGTATTAGTAGACATAGACAACCTATTAGCTGATTATATGAGCCAGATAAGTGCAAGAACAGCTGCAAAAGTAGCAGAGAATATAACACAGATAAAATTAAACAATATTGACTTAATATATCATATCAATGCAAATGCATCAGTAATAGAGGGACCATCAGCAGGATCAGCAATGACAATAGCAACAATAGCAGCATTACAGAACAAGACAATAAACAGGGATGTGTTAATAACAGGAACAATAGAGAATGATGGATCAATAAATAGTGTCGGAGGAATAAAAGAGAAAGCTATAGCAGCTAAAGATAGCGGAGCATCAATATTTTTAGTTCCAAAAGCAAATTATTTAGGGGATTATGAAGAGGTAAAAGCATGCAAGAATATAGGAAAAACAGAATACTGTCAAGTTAATTACATGCCAAAAGAGGGAGCACTAGATAAAGAATTAGGAATACAGATAGTAGAAGTAGGAAGAATAGAGGAGGCTATACCATACCTTATAAAATGAAAACAATAACGAAAATATTAATTGTGAGTATAGTAGTAATAATACTATTAAATCTATATCTAATGGGAAATACATACAAGATACTAAATGAACTAAATACTAAAGAGAATGTTACAGAAAATGAATTTGAAAACAATATTGGAGTATTAGGTGATATAGATGATCCTTATTCATTAAAGGGATATACAGAGATAAAAGTTGATGTAGCACCGCAGACAATAATATTATCAGCAAACTGTTCAACAATGAGCTTACCATTAAATGACTTACAGGTATATTCAATAAAGAATGCATTACAGAAAAAAATAGAGGTAAGACCAACAACACATGATACATTCAAAGCATTAATTGATAATTATAATATAACACTAGAACTTGTAAAAATAACAGAGATGAAAGATGATGTATACTTATCAGATATGATATTCAGAAATGGTGATAAAGTATTAAATCTAGATGCAAAACCATCAGATGCAATAGCAATAGCACTAAGAACAGGGAATAAGATATATATGAAAAAAAGCATATTAGAGAAGTCAGGGAAGTATAGCTGTTGAAATTATTTCTTTTTAATCTTCATAATAGAAGCATTATCTAGATCACCATAAGCACTAGCATAAATTGCATATAAAAAATCACTAATAAGATATTTCTGGGAACCACCTCTATAATCCCACATTGGATCATTAACATAAATAAATTCATCATCAATACCAGTAATCATATTAAAATGAAAATTAAACATAGGCTTATCATATAATAAAAAATTTGAAGTAACTAACGCACCTACAACCCTACCTTGAGATATCTCTTCTTTAATATCATTCACAGTAGGAACCCTTACACTAATTATACCACCAGATTCAATGAACTCAATAAAAAATTTCAGAGGATCCTTAAAGTTTTCTTTAGTTGTTTTTTCAAGACATTCTTTCAAGTAAAATAATAATTCTTGTTGGGATTTTTCTTTAAACTTGTAAGTAAAAAGATAAGGATTAATTGTAACAATCTCAATATCAAAACCATTCTTAATCAAATAAGTACCAATCTGAGGAGCATAAGTACCCATATTATCAAAAACCTGAATCTCTTTCTTAAGATCATTAACAGCTTTTTCAATATCATATTTTTTTAACAACATAGAAACACAAGCAAGACCACAATCAACTGAATTTTCATCCTGCCTAACTAAAGGAAGCTCAATTTTCATAGAAATCAAGATTTAACAGCTAATATAAATATTTAGATTTCATAGCAAATATTTTATAAATAGGGTAATACTTGGAATTCTATGCCTGATTACAAAGAAATAGAAAAAAAATGGCAACAAGAGTGGGAAAAGAATAAAGTCTTTCAAGTAAAAGAGGATTCTAAAAAGAAAAAGTACTATGTAATAGAAATGTTCCCCTATCCTTCTGGAACTGGATTACATATGGGACATGCATTAAATTATACAATAGGAGATATATTTGCAAGATATAAAAGAATGAATGATTACAATGTTCTTTATCCAATGGGATATGATGCATTTGGATTACCAGCAGAGAATGCAGCAATAAAAGCAGGAGAACATCCAGGAAGCTATACAGAAAAATCTATGAAAAACTTCGAGATGCAACAGAAAAGACTAGGATTAAGCTATGACTGGAAAAGAAAAGTAGTAACTTGCAATCCTGAATATTATAAATGGAACCAATATTTCTTCTTAAAATTTTATGAACAAGGATTAGTATATAGAAAAAAAGCTGCAGTAAACTGGTGTCCAAAATGTTCAACAGTATTAGCAAACGAACAAGTACATTCAGGAAAATGCTGGAGACATGAAGATACAGATGTAGAGATAAAACAATTAGAACAATGGTTCATAAAAACAACAAAATATTCAGATGAATTACTAGAAAAAATACCAGAACTAAAATGGCCAGAAAGAATAAAGACAATGCAGGAAAACTGGATAGGAAAATCATACGGAACAGAGATATTATTTGAAATAAACGGAAAAAAGTGGCCAGTATTCACAACAAGACCTGATACAATATATGGAGTAACATTTTTAGTAGTAGCAGCACAGCATCCAAGATTAAATGAATTAGTAACAAAAGGACAACAGAAAGAAGTTGATTTTTTCTTAAAAAAATTAAAATCAGTATCAGAAAAAGAGATGGAACAAATGTCTAAACAAGGAGCATTTACAGGAAGTTATGCGACAAATCCATTAACAAAAGAAAAAATTCCTGTTTATGCTGGAAATTTCGTAGTGGCAGATTATGGATCAGGTATGGTAATGGCAGTACCTGCACATGATAAGAGAGATTTTGAATTTGCTAGAAAATATAAAATTTCAATGAAAGTAGTAATACAACCAGATAATAAAAAACCTGATACAAATATAAAAGCAGCATATACAGAATCAGGAAATTTAGTAAACTCAGGAAAATTCAATGGATTATATAATGAAAAAGCAAAAGAAGAAATACTAAAATATTTAGAATCAGAAAATATAGGGAAAAAAGTAACACAATACAAATTCAGAGACTGGCTAGTTTCAAGACAGAGATACTGGGGAACACCAATACCAATGATATATTGTGAAAAATGCGGCTGTGTTCCAGTAGAAGAAAAAAACTTGCCAATATTATTACCAAAAGATGTAAAATTCGGAGAGGGAAACCCATTAAAAAGTAATAATGAATTTGTAAATACAACATGTCCAAAATGCAAAGGAAAAGCAAGAAGAGAGACAGATACAATGGATACATTCTTTGATTCATCATGGTATTATTTAAGATATTGTGATAATAAAAATTATAAAAAAGCATTTGATACAAATAAAACAGATTATTGGATGCCAGTAGATCAATATATAGGTGGAGCAGAACATGCATGCATGCATCTAATTTATGCAAGATTCTTTACAAAAGCATTAAGGGATATGGGATTATTGAAATTCGATGAACCATTCACATCATTATTCAATCAAGGATTATTACATGGAAGCGATGGAAACAAGATGTCAAAATCATTAGGAAATGTAGTAAACCCAATAGATGTAATAGAAAAGTATAGTACAGATTCATTAAGATTAAATCTAATGTCATTATCATCACCAGACAGAGATAGTGTATGGAGTGATACAGGAATAGAATCAAGCTATAAATGGATAACAAAATTTGAAATAGGAATTAGTAATATAAAAATAGGAAAAAGTTCTGCTAGATTAGAAAATAAATTACATAGCACAATAAAATCTGTAACTGATGATATTGAAAAATTCAAATATAATATAGCAATAATAAAACTAAGAGGATTATTAGAGACTTTTGAGAATGAGAGTGAGGTATCAAAAGAGGATATTGGAAGTTTCTTAAAATTAATGCACCCAATATGCCCGCATATAACAGAAGAATTATGGCATAAACTAGGGAATAAAACATTCATATCACTAGAAACATGGCCAGAATATGATGAAAGAAAAATAAATAAAGAATTAGAACAGGGAGATGAATTAATAGAAAACACAACAAGCGATATAAGACAGGTACTACAATTAATAAAAATAGAAAAACCAAAAGAGATAACAATAATAATTGCTAATAAATGGAAATATGAATTATATAAAGAATTCAAAAAAATATTTGAGAATACAAAGAATGTGTCAGAAATAATAAAAGAGATAATGAAAAATACAGAATTAAGAAAATACGGACAAGAGGTAATAAGAATAATACCAAAACTAGTAGAAAAACAACCAGATAATAAATTCACACAGGAAAAAGAATACCAAGTATTTACAGAATATAAAAAACAATTAGAAAAAGAATTTGATACAAAAATAAAAATAGAAAAAGCAGAAGAATCACAAGATAAAAAAGCAGGAAGTGCAATACCTGGAAAACCTGCTATATTAATAATTTAAACAAATACCTCAGGATCAAAATATAAGTCCTTTCCAATCAATAATGCATTAACAATTAAATAAGGCTGGACAAGCTCATCAAATCTCTCAATTCTAACATTTTCTGCAATATCCTCCAAATTCACTTCATCTTTTTTTGAAAATGAATGAAAGTTACCACCAACATATACTGGAGAAGAGTTCCTTACAGATTCTGCTAATCTAATCAAAGAATCTCTATTAGCATTAAAATATAATGTTAAATCAGCTCTAAAATCCTGAAAAGTAAATGATCTAAAATTAAATTCTACAGGTATTAATGGAAATGCATCCCCTCCTTCTCTAAAAACAGTTTTATCATTATCAACTACAGACAAACCATAAGGTATCCCAGAACAATAAACACGTTCAGCATCTAGAATTCCAGCTATATCATTCTTAGTAACTGAACACAAAGATTTTCCAGGATTACTATCTAGTCTATTTATTACTAAGCGTATCAAATAATCTTCCATAAGAAAATATAATAAGAAAATATTTAAAAGCTTAACTAGTCTGGAAAATAGAGTTTGTTATTATTAGTTAGATTTTTAAAGTTTTACAATTTCTCATTAATTATGGAAGATACATATCCAATAAGTGTAGGAAGATTTATAGGTTTTGGCTTAGAAATAGGTAGTATAGGACTTCTAGCTAATGGTTCTGGTATATATCAATTAGTAGGTGTTGCAACGTATATAACTGGTAGAATAATTAATGACAGAGTAACTAGTTCAATAATAAAAGAAGAAACTCTTCGAAATAAAGATATAAGTGATGTTGTAGGTTAAATCCAACCAATTTTTCTTGCTACTAACCATAAAAATAAAGTTATAACACCAATCCAGAAAAGTATCATCCAATTAAATTCTCTTTTTTCTTTCATAAAATATTAGAGTTAATGAAATTTATAAGTGTTGCTAAACAATTATTGAAAGATTTACAATATATAGAGAGATTATATAACCCTACAAAAACATTACTAATATATGGTATCAGGAACATTAATACTAGCATTATTCAATATATTAATGGGAGTACTGATATTAGCATTTCCAAACTTCTTAAGATTTATAATAGGAGCATACTTCTTAATATCAGGATTATTAATGATAATATTCAATATATGAAATTAATTCTATGTTACGTTTGTATCAAAATAGAAGTTACAACTGTAACCGCAAGATATATAAATAAGTGTTACGTTTGTATCAAAATAGAAGTTACAACTGTAACCATGAAAATTGAAAACCATTATCTTAGATTGAAAGAAAACTTAGATGTATTAGATGATAGTATAAAGATAGATATAATAAAAAGACAGAGTACAATAGGATTCTGCGTCTCAGCTGCTTCAATACACATGATTGAAATTTTATTGCATAAAAATAACTTAATAGACAGCAGCTATATAATAAAACATGAATGGTTCAAATCAAAACACAAAATAGATGATAAAATAAATTTTGAATTTCCAAAAAAAGAAGAGATAATAGAACTTCTTAAAGATATACAAGAAAAAAGAAATGAGTTATGTTATGGAACTCCTAAAAAAGAGGAAGAAATTGTTGATTATATAAAAAAATTCAATAAACTAAAAGAAATATTTGAATCATTAGGTGTAAAAAATGAAAAATAAATATTTACCATACACAATACATTTTGTATCTTTTATGCTTGAATACTTAGAAACAGACAATATAAAAAATATAATACTATTTGGTTCAGCAGCTAGAAATGAAGCAACAAAAGAAAGTGACATAGATATATTCATAGATATTAATGCAAAAGAAAAAGAGTATAGTATAGAAGTAAAAAAGATAATAGAAAAGTTTTATGAATCAAAATTTTATCAAAATTATTGGAAGATAAAAGGATTAGATAATAGTTTTAATGTTATTATAGGAAATATAAACAAATGGGAATTAAAACATCAAACCAGAGACAAAAAGAGTGTTATTATATAAGAATCTTTATGGATATAACACAAAAGGAAAACATTATACTGGATTAATAGAAAAATATAATGGGATAAAAATAAATAAAGGAACAGTATTAGTTCCATTAGAATACAAAAATTTATTCTTAAGTTTATTCAAAAGATATAATATCACAATAAAAACAAGGAATATAATAGAATATTAATATTTTACATAAACTCTGAAAACTTTACAAAAATTTTAAAGTAAACTTTAAATATCAGTATTCCTATATAATTAGAATGAAAAGCAATACTTTACAGGTCAAATTAACAATACATGATATGGTTGGAATATTAGATATAAAGGGAGATTCAGTTAGAATAGTAAGAAATATAAGAAAAAAATTATCCAAAGAAAAATTTGACTTAGAAGAGATAAATAAACTAGCTGACTAATTCTTCAGGCTTATTAACAGTAACATATTCTTTTGCAATATCAATCATTTTATTATCACGTGTTATTAATATGCTATCTAGCCTTTTAGAAATCACAATATGCAAACAATCGTAAAAACCTATATTGAAATTATTTTTATATTCAATTTTTCTGGCAACGTTATAGTCTTCATTAACAGTTTTTGTTAAAATAATATAATCACAATTAATAAAATATTTATTAACTATATTAAATCTTTCTTCAAGTATACTCTCTAATTCTTTTAAAACTATAGTAGATACTATAATCTTATCATTTCTATAGCTATATTTTAACATTTAATAGTGTTAAGTGCAATTATCCGAAAGATTTACAATAACTTCAGAATAGATTAAAGTCTAAAAAGCATTTATATATTACATTAGTTCTATAAATAATCTATGGCAGAAAATAAATTCATACTAGTAAACTTAGAAGATACAAAATCAAAAGAACTAGCACAGATAATCTCTTCAGATACTGCAAGAAAAATATTAAATATATTGTCTGATAAACCATATTCTGAAACAGATATAGCACAAAAATTAAACATACCATTAACAACAGTGCATTATAACATACAACATTTATTAAAAGCAGAAGTAATAGATATAAAGGATTTTTTATGGAGTGAGAAAGGAAAGAAGATACAACTATACCAGTTATCAAATAAACTAATTATAATAGCACCAAAAACAACAACTACAAGCTTTATGGAAAAATTAAGAGAGATAATACCAGTAGCATTAGTAGGGTTATTAACATCAGCTGGAATATATGCATACCAATTAACTAATAAATTAGGACTGAGTAAAATGCAATCTACTGGTACAGAATTATTATCTGATACATCAATTGGTGCAACACAAAAAGCAGTTGTGACATCAAACTTTGGACCTTCAGCAGCAGCAAGTTTATTCAATGAAGCAAGAGCAGCACCAGAAGCCTTACAATCATTTAACGAAGCAGTACAACCAACAATAGATAATACAACAATAATACAAGATACAATTGCAAAAGAACCAAACTATGCATTATGGTTTTTACTAGGAGTAATAAGTGTAATAGTAATTTACGTAGTAATACAGTTTATCAGAAGCAGGAGAAAAAAATGAAAATCAAAATACTATTATTAATGTTAATATTATTAATACCACAGGTTCTAGGATTAAGTATAGCACCACCAGAATATAACCCACAAGACGGATTAAGCTCACAATATTATACAGTAAATTTTGATAATGAGGGAGAGGCTTCTGTAGTAGCAAGACTAAACTTTAAGAATATAAAGGGAACAGCATTAAATGCAATAAAACTTGAAATACCAGGAAATAATATAAGGATAATAAATATAGTACAGCAATATTATAATTATAAAGAGGTTTGTATAAGATATGATTATTACGAACCAATACCATTAACAAACGATGTTACTACATTACCAGCGACAAAATGTTTAGAGTATTCAACACAAAAAGATTATACACCAAAATATTCAACAGTAGCTTATAAACAACATGTAACATCAAACTCAATACTACTAGGCCTAAACCTTCGTGTACCAGTATATACACAAGAAGATACACAGATAATAGTATATTATAAAGCGAAAGATTATACAACAAAAGAATCCGGAGTATATAATTATAATTTTGAGACAATAAAAACATATTATGATACAGAACATGTAAAAGTAGGAATAAATGTTAATAATGGATTATACCTCAATGAAGGAAAAAGCAATGTACAATATCTAAACAATAACTTAATACCTGTATTAACAAAACAAACATTAAGTTCTGCTGAAAGCTCAATCATCTCAAGCAATATAAATTATGTCGGAGATGGGAGTTATGTAAAAACAGCATCATCACTAGATCCGCTAGAGAGTTTAAAAGTAAATGGAAAATATTCAGAATCATGGATAGCGCTAAACAAAGGAAAAGTAGCAATATTTACAATAATAGGACTCTTATTATTACTAGGAGTAATATTTGGAATAATAAAAGCAATAAAATTATTGAGAAAAGGAAATGATAATTCAAAAGCAATAATAGCAGGATTAATCGCAGCAACAATAAATACAGGACTATGGACAGTATTTGTAATATTATTAGGCCAAATGAATCGTTACTATCAATATCACATATTCATACTAATAATAGGATTAATGCTAGGACTATTAACATTAGCATTACTATTTGGACCAGCAATATACTTTGGAATAAAGTACAAACCAATACAAAGCTTAAATTATATAGTGGTATTTATAGGAACAGCAATAATACTAACTATGATAATAGTGTTTTTATTTTCATACTTGGATAAGCCCAATTATTACCCATCATATCCTTATGGTGTTTATTAAAAGAAGAATTTAAATATTAAACATACATTAAAGTTATATGAGTTGGTTAAAGAAAAAGAGGAATAAACTATTTGTAGGAGCAACATTACTAGCAGCCGCAGTAGCTGTTTTAAATAGTATAAATAGACAAGAAGAAATAGTAGAACAAAAAATTAGAGAACAAAAAATTATTTTGCAAACAACTACTACATCAAGACATACGCCTAGTCCAACACCAGATGTATTAAAAAAATTAGCTGGAGAAAAAAAAGAGTTAATAACTGCAGAAAAGGTTGCTGAGGAAATAATAAGTGAATTAAGAGTTAATTTATCCATCCATAACCTTAATTGGAAATATTCGGATGAAGATTCATTAATCAAATGGGTAATTAGTAGGTCGTTGCCAAAAGATAGTGAAAATCGTAGTATGAATGCTGGATTAGATTTTTCAGAAAAGGAACTTCGAATATTTATTTCTAAATTAGATAAAACAATAAAAGCTTATATAAATCGACTAGATATTCTCCATAGAGAAAGAGAACCGAATGCATTTAGTGATAATGTTGGATCAACTTATAATCTTTTTGACACATTAGCTGGTTCTAAATGGGAGCCTGCTCCTGACGGTGTAGATGATTATAAAGAATTAATAGCTGATTCTGAAATACTTGATGAAATTGTTAAGGCTACAACAAATTATAAAACTTATCAAGATAAACTGCGAAAAAAATATATGGATGGATATTCTTCTATAGAAATAACCTATAATCAAGCTAAAGAAATATTATACAATTGCCTTTTAGGACTAATAGAAGGTCTATTAAATGGCACAAGAAATTTATTGGAAGAGGAAAATAAACTTTTTGAATTAAATAATAGGTTATTATCATTTTCTGAGGAATTTAATAAAAAATACAATGAAGATATAGATAAAATTAATGTATTAAATGAAGCAATAAATGAGAATATAGAAATATTAGAAAAAACAATAACTGAAATAGAAAAGTTTAGAAAAGGATTATTAAAAGAAATGCAAAAAAGAGGTTATAAAAAATTATTCTAAAATTACTTCCTTAAAACACATTTCTGATAAAGAGTTTTTAATTTTTTTAGAGAATCATACTTTTTCTTTAACTTAGAATAAACTTTAGAATTATATAATTCCCAAAATTCTTCTTCATTATAGAAAGAATCTGAATATAAAGATTTCTTGCCATGAAGTTTTTTAACCATAGATTCTATTTTCTTGTTAAAATAACCTACTGGAAATTGTTCTTTAGTCTTAACAACATCCCAGAAACCAAAGTTAATGTATAAAGTATCATGATCTGTAGAATATAAAGAATAATCTACTTTACGATTATATTTCATAGCAGGACAAACCCATACTGGTTTAATACCAATATCTTTATTAAAAAAATCTAAAAATTTAACAGCATTCTTAACTGGAATCTCAACATCCTGAACAACACTTTCTGTAAAATATTTTTTTCCGAAAACTTTCTCGAACTTTTCAGTTAATTTGTATTTTCTGTTAAAGAACATAATCTTCCAGTATTTACTAGATTTGAGCATGAATTTACCTAATAATAACCTAAATAACTTATTCTGCACTAAGAAATGTTTAGAACACCAGAACCAATCATAATCCCAACGCCAGATATAATCTAAAGCAGTTAAGTAGTCAACATCTTTTTCTTTAATTGATTTGTAATAAATATTCATAAACTTATAGTCTGATATGAAAGAAGCTTCATCAACAAAATTAGCTAAAGTAATATACATATCATTCTCGTTAAAAACAACGCCATCAATAAAATCAACTAAATTGTCATTTCTATATTGTAAACAAAACTTATTCAGATCATAGAAAAATTTTTTAGAATCAGAATATTTAATATGGTTTAATCTAACAAATTTTTTTACAGGAACTAATTTAACTTTAATTTTTAAAGCATAACCGAAAGTACCATAAGAGTTGGGAAAACCAAAGAATAAATCTTTATTACTTTTATCATTACATAACACAACAGAACCATCAGACAACAAAACTTCCATTTCTAGAATAGTTTCGTGAACAAAACCAAACTTGAAAGATGAAGATTCAATACCTACACCAGTAGAAGCACCACCAATAGTAATAGTCTTCAATTCAGGAACAACAGCAGGCATCAGATTAAACTTAAGACATTCATCAACTAAAGTTTCGTAAGTACACATACCCTCAACTTCAGCAACAAGATTATGAGTATCTATAGATATAACATTATTAAAATCCTTAACATTAATCTTACTACTAGAATTATCCCTAGACCTAAACAAATTAGAGGTTTTCTTATTAATAGAAATAGAATCACTATTAGAATTTTTTAGTTCTAGTATAATGTTCTGTTTTTTCTTAATATACTCTTGAATTCCTATCATAATAATTTACCTTACAGAAGTGTATCCGTTTGAAATACCATCTTTAGACAATACAATCTGCCATAATTGATTTTTCCTGCAACGGAAAGAGGCAGCACAAGATAATAAATAAAACTTCCACATTCTGTAAAACTTTTCACCATACTGATCTTTAAACTTAGGCCAGTTCTTCTCAAAATTATCATTCCAAGCTAATAATGTCCTATCATAATAAGCACCGAAATTATGCCAGTCTTCCATAACAAATAAGTCTTCCATAGCACTTGAAAGCTGTTTAACAGAAGGAAGCATAGAATTAGGGAAAATATATTTTTCAATCCAAGGATCAGTATGAGTAACAGACCTGCTACCACCAATAGTATGCAATAAGAACAACCCGTGAGGTTTCAAACATCTATCAGCTAATTCCATGAAAACTCTATAATTCTTGTAACCAATATGTTCACATAAACCAATAGATACAACTTTATCAAAAACACCTTCTGCTTCTCTATAATCAGCTTTAACTATATTCACTTTCAAACCTTTACATAATCCTTTAGCGAATTTAACTTGTTCTTCAGAAATATTATAAGCAGTAACTTCACAACCATAATTCTCAGCCATAAATTTAGCAAGATAACCCCAACCACAGCCTAACTCAAGAACTTTATCACCTTTCTTAAGATTAAGCTTCTTACATACTAAGTCTAACTTATTAAACTGAGCCTGATCCAAAGTCTTAGCATTCTTCCAATAAGCACAGGTATACTGCATAGAATTACCAAGCATAGCTGAATAAAAATCATTACCAAGATCATAATGCTGCTCAGCAACAATTTTAGACTTAGATTTAGTTTGCATATTCAATAATTTAGCCTTCAATCCTGGAAAAATAAGAGAAAAAGGGACAACTTTCTTATTTAATTTAGCTAAAAAAATCTTATTGATAAGTTCATCAAGTTTTTTACAATCCCACAAACCATCCATGTAAGATTCACCAAAACCTAAAGAACCATGAGCAAACACCATATTATAGAATTCATCACTATTAACTTTAATATCCCAAGGACGAGAACCATTAATCTTAATATCAGCTAGAGCAAGAATTTCCTCAGCTTTCTCTTTTAAATCAGGCATGAAATTTTTAATAATAATCACTATATAAAGATTTTGAACTACTATCAAAAAGATATAGACTATATAGCCTGTTATTAAGTAATTAAAAGATATAATATATTTATAGCTAATAAGAGATAAAATGAAAACTCCTGAAAAAAATGCAATAGTATATGATAAAGCCAGAAGGTATGCCAGCATAAACTTTGGAATGAATTCAATAGCACCAGTATCTGATCCTTGTGTAAATTATAATTTCTTATTAATGAAGGATCATGATTCTGCACCAGAACTAGTTTTAAAGGTTAGAGAGGGTGCATCATCTGATTTTGATAGGGAAAGATTCACTTTACAAATTTATAAATCAATGGGAATTAATGTTCCAGGAGATATACATTTTGATAACACACATAGATATTGGGATACTGAGGCAATTGTATATGAATATGTACCAAATCACTTAATGTCTTAAATTAGTGGCTTTCTTTTGTTTCTTTTTGTTTTGTCACTTGTGTGGCTTTTATGCTTTTATTTAGTAAGCTTAGCCACCTGTTATTTTCTAGTTTTAAGTCTATATTTGCTTTTTCGTATGGGCTTAATCCATTTAAAGCCATGTTCTTTTTTATGAAATTATGATATAGTCTCATTCCGTTTAGGTTGTCTTGTGCTGTATCTTTAGCATAGAATCCTCTTCTTACTTTGTCAAATTCTCTGAATTCTCCGTTTAATCTTTCTACCATATTATTGTTTATTGGTTTTCTTATTCCTGCTTTTCCTATATGTAATACACTATTATTATATGGTCTGTTTAGTCTGTCTTTGTGTGTTTTGAATTCTTTCTTTATTGCTTTCTTGTAAGAATGTAAACCATCTGTTACTATCTCTAAATGTTTTGGTATTTCTTTTACGTTTTCTTTTGTCTGTTTTAGTAATGTTCTTGCGTCTTTAATGCTTCTTTGTTCAGTTACATTATTAGCTATCCAGAATTTAGTATCTTTATCTATTGCATTCCAACTCCATAACCATTCTTTTCCTACTTTTATTTTTTGTTCGTCTATATGCCATCTATCGCTTACTTGTGGTTTTAGTTCTCTTGTATAATCTTCCATTATTTTAGTAAATCTTACTATCCACCTTCTAACAGTTTCATGACTAACTTCTAAATTATAGAATTGTTTAAACATATCTTGTATATCTCTTAAACTATTTCCTTTGTAGTAGCAATCCATAGCTAGACATACTAATTTAGCGTTTCCTTTGATATATTTTATCGCATCTATTGTAAATCTTCTATTGCAATCTTTACAGCAATATAATTGTTTAGTTCCTATTTTTGTTGTTCTTGTTCCTCTCTTGAATATGTTTTCTGAATTACAATAGAAACAGACTTCTTTATTAATTTCCTTTTCAATATTGTAATCTTGTAATTCCACCGTGTTTTTTAGTTTAGAAAATATTATTATTGCATTAATATGTTTACAGAATAATCCGTTTCTTAAACATCTTTCTTTAAAGTCTTTGCACTCGCATGAATAATTTTCATAGTGTGTTACTTTATATGAATGTTTTCCATCACTTGATGGGACTAGGTAAGTGTTTTTGTCTAATAAACTAGGTTTTCCTTTATGTAATATTGCTATTGCTCTCTCCTTTCTTAGTTCAGAAAGTCTTTTAAGTTCATTTATCTTTTCCTCTGATTGAGGATTAAATTGTGCTTCGCCGTGCATTTTAGTCCTTCCTGCAGGGCTATGCCCTGCTTGATATTTTTTATTTGTAATTTTTTACTATTTTGTTTAATACTTTGTTGAATACTTCAACTAATTTTTTTACTTCTTTTTTTTCTAAATTTAGTGTATATAATTGTCCTCCGCTTACTTTTCTTGTTGGTTTTATGAATTCTTCTCTTATTAGTTCTTCCATAGTGTTATATGTTGTTGCCCTGTTCATTCCTGTTTCTTTTGCTATATCACCTATTGTATAATCTAATCCTCTCATTTCTAAAAAAAATTCTAATGCTCTATTTCTTGGTGTTGCTCCAAATATTTCACAAAATGTCCCCCATTTCTTTTGCATTGCCTGTGTACTCCTATCATCTCTCAATCTAATCGCCTCCTTTTTTCTTTCCAAAAAATATATAAATATGAATATCCCTCCAACTCTTAGGCAAAGTTCGGAGGGACATCTTTAGGTTGTTTTTTTATTACGTTTTTTTACTCAATTAATTCTCGGATTTCTCTTAACTTTTTAGGGTTAAGAAATACGTGCCTGTCTGAAGGTTTTGGTTTGGTTAGAACCATGCCTTCTTTGATGCACCACTTCCAGTCTTTAACAGCATTTTTATGCTCTCTTTTCTGTAGGTGTTTAATCCAAGACATACATAAGGATTCAGGAATATGCTTCCCACCTATCCTATTTTGGTTGAGTAATTTACGTAATATGCCTTTGCAACCTTCAGAGACATTTACTTCCATTCTCAACACTCTCCCTATCTCACATATGTGAGTATCATTTTTTCGTCATGGAATGGAAGATGACGGTTCTACACCTGCAGACGTTGGTAGCCAATAGGGAGATGTTAAAACTTCTGTAAACATCTCTATAAATATAGAGTATTACTCCTTTATATATCTTTCTATTAATTTTTACATATTGTATAAAAAATTAGATTTTATAATATTCTAGCCACGCACTTGACACGTTAATTAAGCCCTAAATTTGTGACAGAAAGCCAAATCATAAACTAGACAGCGATTCATATCCACAAAGAGAAATGGGTACAATATTATCATGCATGCATAAAGCACAAGGAACAGGAACAGGAAATATAGATCCAGAATTAGGAATAGGAACAGGAAACAGCTGGAGAGAATTTCTTATAGGAAGAGCATCAAATGGCAAAAGAAAAAATATTGTAGAATCATATCTTGGAATCAACATCGAAAAATTTCTGCAAGGTCTAGATGAACTAGAACATGTGCCAAGGATATTACACTTAGATTATAATCCCGCAAATGTATTGATAGGAAATGATCAACAATTATATGTCATAGACCCAGTAGGAGTATGCGGAGACAGACTATTAGATGTCGCAAATTCTATAATCAACCTATCCCAACATGATAGAGAACAATTCCTAAAAGGGTATGAGTCTAATGAACAAATAGAAGCAGATGATATAATAAAATTAAATATATATGAAACAGTATCAATATTAAACAAATTAGGGAATGTATTAAGCTATAAGAGAGAATTAAGAAGACAGAGTCTTGATGACAATATAGTAAACTGGCTAGATGGAAAAGTTGAGAGCTGGATAGAAAGAGAGAGAAGATACCTAAAAAGATTGGAAGAACTGCATCCTGATCTGATGAATGAAAGAAGACTAAGAAGACCTATAAGCAGTACAGTATAAAAATTAAACTTTTACGAATATGCTAAACTTTTACCTAATGAGACATGGAGAAGCTGAGAGTAATCTAGATGCAAGAATAATCTGGGGAAGATCTTTCAATATGAAGTTAACAAATAGAGGAAGAAAACAGCTAAGAGCATTAGGAGAGAGGTTAAATATTGAAGGGATATCATTTGATGAACTACATTCCTCACCAATATTAAGATGCAGACAATCAATAGAAGAAATGTTATGTGTGATAAATTTTCCTTATAATAAAGTAAATTATAACTATAATCTCGTTGAGAGATCACAGGGTGATTGGGAAGGAAGACTAAGAAGCGAGATATACACACCAGAAATGTTAGATAGAATAAATAATGAAAACCCAAACTTTTGTCCTCCAAATGGAGAATCGCAAAATGATTGCATAAAAAGGTTCAATAGATGGGCAAGAAAATTTGTTGATGAATATGATAAAAAAAATGAAAGAAAAGATATAGGTTATTCTCATATGAAAACAATAAATGGGTAACAAGAATAAAGAATGATATTACACACTTAAATGATATCGGAACAGCTTTAAGCAGATGGGTCTAAAAGAAATTATTCAGTTTAGTCTGAGAATTAAACTTATTTAATAAAATACTATTTTTTAACTGAGCATTAATATCATATCTTAATTTAGTTAAAACTAAATTTCTTGCAAAGTCTAACATCTCTTTCTTAGAATTAAATTCATATTTTTCAGAGACTAAAACTTTACGAACAGCCTGCCTAACAACAAAAACACCTAATGGAGCAGAATATTCTGAAGTTACATATCTTAATAAAAGACAACTAGCCTGAGATCTTAATTTTTTTAATTCTTCTAATAAGCTAAGACGAGCAGCATAATAACCACCAACAGTATTATCAGCATAATACTTCCTTCCATAATAATTCTCATAATCAGTTGCAGTATAAACATCACTATCAGGTCTTGGAAGGTTATCAGGAATAGAAGATTCAAAAAGTTCATAAGACCAGACATCAGGAAACATCAAAATCAAATAATGATTACCAAAATAATTACCAAAATATAATCTATAATTATGAATTGAATTATAATTTTTAACTTCATTAATACTATTCTTAGAGATAATATCATCTACTGCTGTTATTCCGAACCTAGTTGGAACTAATTTACGATTTTTCTTCAAACCCATGATACCAATGCTTAATAATTGAGATAATTGATATTCAGGAATAGAACTTTTTAAATCAATAATAGCATCAGCTGCTTTAAGATCATGATCGTAAAAAACTTTTTCAATCTTCTGATTGACTTTAATGTTTTCAGTTGCTTCAATTTTTTTAATATTACCAGAAGGACCAAAAGGGAGATGAATAGAATCCATATTGATCTTAGGAATCAACTTTTTTTCTAACTGAACATCAATAGTAGTAGGTCTGAAACTCATAGCTATTTCCTGAGCAAGTTCTAAAAACTTATTAGAATTACGAACATCAAAAATGCCCTGCTTCTTACGAGCATTAATCAGATTAGCACGTAATTCAACAATCTTCTTAATATCATAAGAGTTATTATACCAATAATAAGGATTATCGTACTTCCAAGCTTCTTCTTTATTTTCTAAAGGACTCATAATACCAACATTAGCTTTCTTAAGATGAATATATTTAGAACCAACAAAAACAGTAGGAGGGGAATTGCCAGTATAATCAGTGCTAATTAAATCTAAAGCTTTAATCTTAATATCCTGAATCCAAGGACTTTTATTTTTAGGCATCAATTTAAAATAGAAAGATAAAGAACTATTTAATCATTTATATAAAAAGTTATATCTTCTTAATCTCTTCTTTAATTTTATTTTGAAGAATTTTAGGATTTTTCCTGCAAAAATTTTCAATAGTACTAGCAGAATTATGAGCATGTTCATATTTCATACCATTTTTCATAAGATTTCTTTCATGAAGTTCGTGCAATAAAACAAAATCTCTTTCAGTCCTTCTGATATCATCATCAATCCATACCTCGTTCTTAGGGACAAAATCATAAACCATATCATGACCTCCCTCTGTGAAATCAATAAAGAAATAATCTCTAACTAAACGACCGTTAACAATGTATACTTTAATCTTTTTACTGAATTTCTTCAAAAGAGTTAAATGAACCTTCTTAATAATAGTTTTTTTATCAAATTTTATCTTTTCATGCTTTAATCTAAAAAGTTTTTCAAACTTATCAGCAACACCTAAAGCATAATCATAACCATCACCCTTCTTAAGAAGTTCAGATTCTTTTAATAAATTTTTAATATAATACTCAATTTCAGAACCTTTACCATACTCTTTTTCTATCCAAAATTCATTTTTAGGAATAAATCTGAAACGTGAATTCAAACCAAAATTAGTAAATTCCTCATTAATCTTATCACGAATATATTTACCATCAACAATCCATACATCAAAACCATTAATAGATTTATATTTTTTAATATAAGGCTTTTTCATTTTCTATATTCTCTTCTCAACATACTATAAAGGTTATCATCATGAACTTTTTTAGTAGATTCTGGAATACTTGCTTCTCTTTTTCTTCCTTCATACTTAAAACCTAATTTTTTAGCAATAGCATTAGAACCAACATTCTCTACAAAAGCAGCCATCTCTAATCTGTTTATTTTCAGTTTATTAAAAGCAAAGTCCATTACTGATTCAACAGCTTCAGTTACTATCCCTTTATTCCATTGCGATTCAGAAAGCCAGAAAGCTAATTCCACGGATTTATTATCAAAATCATTCTCATTTAAAATAACTTCACCAATTAGCTTATCCTCATTCCTAACAGTTATTGCAAAAACATACTCTTCCCTTGGAACTTTTTTAGATGATTTTATACAGTGATTAATCCATTGATTAGCATCAGATTTCTTGAAAGGAAAAGGAATACCAAGCATGAAAGAAGAAATCTTAATATTATTCATATCATTAAATAAATCATTTAAATCAGATTTTTTAACTTCTCTCAATATCAGCCTCTTTGTCTTAATTATCACAGTACTATTAATCATATAACTACTTATTAAGTTTACGATGCAAGCTTAACAATATAAGAAAAATAATATAAATGGATAATACTTTATAAAATTATGAATATAATAAAAATTCCAAAAAGAAAAATAAAGAAAAATACATGCAATATATTAGAACTTCCTGAAGCTATTTGTTCTATAAGATTTAAAAAAGACAAATATAGCCATACAATTGATAAATTTTGCTCTAACAGAGGAGAACTTATATTATTACATCTTAATAAAAAAGGCCAAGTCATGGATATAGAAATTGTTGGAGAAAAACAACCTTGCATGGGTTAACAATAATTTTATAAATAAAGTAGAAACCATAATATTATGAACAATTCTGAATTAGGATTAAAGATAGGATTAGAATGCCATCAACAACTAGATGGCAAGAAACTATTCTGTAATTGTCCTTGTACAATAAAAGATGAGAAAGCTGATTTTGAGATAAAAAGAGAATTAAGAGTAAGCTCTTCAGAGACAGGAAAAACAGATAGTGCAGCATTATATGAAAAATCAAAAGGAAAACACTTTATCTATGAAGGATACAATGATGTAAATTGCCTAATAGAAATAGATGAACAACCACCTGAAGATGTAAACAAAGAGGCATTTGATATAGCATTACAGGTAGCATTATTACTAAAAGCAAAACCATTAGATGCAATACAATTCATGAGAAAAATAGTAATAGATGGGTCAAATGTTTCAGGATTCCAGAGAACAGCATTAATAGCAACAAATGGAGAGATAGAGACAACATTAGGAAAAGTAAGAATATCCAGTGTATGTTTAGAAGAGGAATCAGCGAAAAAAATAGAGACAACAAATGAATATGTAAAATATAATATATCAAGATTAGGAATACCATTAATAGAAATTGCAACTGAACCTGATATAAAAACTCCTGAACATGCAAAAGAGACAGCAGAAAAATTAGGAATGATATTAAGATCTGTTAAAGGAATGAGAAGAGGATTAGGAACAATAAGACAGGATATTAATTTAAGCATAAAAAACAATAATAGGGTAGAACTAAAAGGATTCCAGGATTTAAGATCAATACCAAGAGTTGCAGAAAATGAGATAAAAAGACAGTTAGAGATATTAAAAACAGGAAAAGATGTAAATTCAGAAGTAAGAAAAGTAGAAGAAGATTTTAGTACAACATTTTTAAGACCAATGCCTGGAGCATCTCGTATGTATCCAGAAACGGACATTAAATTAATAAAAATAACAAAAGAATTATTAAAGAAAATAAAAGTACCAGAACTAATAGCTGAAAAAGTTGAGGGATTAGAGGAAAAATATAGTATATCAGCAGAACTAGCAAGAGAACTAGTCAAAGAAGAAATAAACCTAGAAGAATATACAAAACTTTATCCAAAAGTAGAGGCAAGTGTAATAGCAAAAACATTAATAGAAACACCAAAAGAGATGAGAGCAAGATTTGATGTTGATGTTGACAAATTAAATGAAAAACATTTCAACCAGGTATTTGATATGTTAAATACAGGAAAACTGCATAAAGCATTCATAATAGATGCATTATTAGAATTAGTAAGAAACGGACAGATAAAACAGGAGAGATTCAAAGAATTAAGTGATAAAGACATAGAATTTGTAATAAAAGGAATAATAGAGAGCAATCCAGGATTAGCGTTTAATGCTATAATGGGAGATGCAATGAAAAAACTAAAAGGAAAAGCAGATCCAAAAAAGATAGTAGATATAATAAAAAAACTGACTTCTAAATAACTAAAGTCCCCTCTCTAGAAATATAAGCATCATATCCAGCACTCTTAAGTATTGTATATTGGGATTTAACAAAATATTCTGAACCGCAAAGAAGAATAGACCTATTCCTGAAACTATTAAGTCTTGATAGATTAGTGACAGAAGGAAACTTAACAAATTCATACATCTTAGCCAAAGAGTCTATTTCTGCCCTTACAAGATCTATCTCAGGAAAGTCTGAATCTGCATGAGGGATATTACCAACTAATAAGACAACAGGACTAACTAACTCCTCTGGAGCAGCATACCTAGGATTGTTCATGTGATCATCTACTATATTCCCTATGTTCATGGTCATAATATTTAGGAAAAACTTATAAGACTAACTATGAAAATTTTAACTTATGAAGGAACTACAACAGAGGCCATTGAAACATGTAATAGTATGTGTGAATGAGAGAGAAAATGAGGATTGCTGCATTAATGTAGGAGGAATGGAACTATTTCTATATCTAAAGAATTATGTGAAAAGTAATGGATTAAGTGGAAGTGTATGGATAACAAGATCAAAATGTCTGGGATTCTGCAATAGTACAGGAGCAGTTGCTGTAATATATCCTGAAGGAAAATGGTTTACAGAGATAAAAGAAGAGGATTATGAAGAGATTATAAAAGAGATAAAATTATTCTGATTTATTCAATAAAGAAGAGAATTCATCAACTTTTTCATCAATCAAATCAAGAGCTTTAGTTAATATTTCTTCACAAGGCAATTTACCCCAAGACTCAACAGTGAAAATGAAATCTTTTTCTGAACCTTCAACCATGACAGAACCTTGAGGATCTGCAACATCAACACAAGCCATACATAAATGACAAGCTTCTAAGTTTACTATTTTAACTTGTTTACCATCAAGAGCAAAAACATCAACAGGACAGGACTTAACAACTTCTTCAGGATTCTTTATCTTATCTAAAGAGATCTTAGGATAACCTTTATAGAAAACATGAGCTGGAACAAACTTAGCATGTTCTTTACCAGTACCTAATGAAGCTGTAGCCTCGAACTCTAATTCCTGACCTTTCAATAATTTTACTAAAAGCATCTTAGGATAAACAATCTTAATAGCAGGATCAGATGATTTCATATCAGAAGCATAAACAGAACAAGGACCTTCAACTTTTAGTGTTAGAGTAAGTTGACATTTAGCACAACCTGCAGATTTACATGAACATTTATCAGGCATATTATAAGAAACTAAATCAGTTGTCAAAGGAACCAAACCTAACCTATGAGCTAACATCTCATCAAATAAAGCTGAATTGTTCTTAGTGAAAGCAACTTTCTTAATAGCAATAGTAGGAACATCAGAAAGAATAGTCCTTCTTAGAGTGTTAACAAATACAGGATTAGAATCTTTGACTAAGAAAGTAAGTATATTTTCTTTTTTATTAAGTAGTTTTAGGTCCATTTTATATCAAAAAGTATATTGTGTAGACTAGAGATTCTTTATAAATGTTTTTGTTTTTCCGGAAGATTTTCGT
>JWKX01000011.1:3747-31265 GCA_000806155.1 archaeon GW2011_AR18 | reverse complement strand
ATAATCTTTAAGATCTCCCCCAGTCTCTATTGTTGATATCATTCCATTAAGTAATTCTTTTAATTCCTTGCTTGGTGTTGTTGCTGCTACATTCCTTAATGCATTTGTCAGGTTATATCCGAATAAGTTTGTATAATTTAATATTTTTTTTATCTCTTTCCTTAGTTCAGGATATTCTTTCGAATCTGCTATTAATTCAAAGATGCTTATTGGCTGTGCTCCTGATCCTGCTACTGCACTCATATGCACTAATGCAAATGGTAATTCCAGTTTTATGCTTGCACTTTTCCCTCCCAGCAAGCTTGCCGGATAAAAATAAAATCCTAAAAAAGTTCCTACAGTCCCTATTATTGCAATGAATAATACTGTAAAGATGCTTAGTTTGAATGCAAAATTTAGTATTAAGAAGAATATGAATAAAGATGGGAATGCAAGTATTGTAAACAACAGCATTAAACTTACATAGCTTCTTGATATCATCTCCATCTCTACCATTAAGAATTTGTCAAATAATGGTTGGAATATTTTAGGATATTTTTTTACTAATTTATCAGCATGTTTTTTCATGTACTTATTTGCAAATGCTCCTAGATCATTAGGTTTGTAGATTGTATAATCAGGTTCTTTGATCTCTTTCTTTATTTTATTTTTCCCTCTTTTCTCTTTAACAAACAATTCTAGTTCTTCATAAGATAGATTTAGTTCTTTCACATATCTTGCTTTTTCATCTTTTGTTAATCTCCTGAAGATTCCTGACTGTAATTGTGGTTGTGGTAACTGTTGCATTTCAGGTTTAGGGATATTTGAGTTAGGTATTGTATCAGCAGGTCTTGGTATATTCAAAACATTTTGTGCAGGTCTTGGTATCTCTATCTTTTGTTGTAATGGTTTTGGTATTTCATTTTTTATTACAGGTTTTAGGACATTGATATTCTGTAAAGGCTTGACTATATTCTCATCACTTATTTTTATTATACTAAATAATTGTGTTGTCTCTTTCTCTATTAAGTTAAAATTATTTTTTATTTCTTCTTTTGTTTTTTTTATCTGATTAAAATCTTTTATACCATTCAATTGATTCTTCTTTTTTATTATCTCATCTACAATTTTTTTTATGCTCTCAGCATGCTGCAATGTTTTGTTAGGCATTTTTTTCCTGGTTTACAAGTTTGTTTATAGCTGCAAGTAAATATAAGAATTGGTTCTTGAAATTTTTTATCTGTATATCTATCTGTTCTTTTTCTATTTTATTTTTAGCTTGTTCTCTCTTCTCTAATAATCTCTCATAATTCCTGCTTACCTCTAATAGGATATCAGCATTCTGTTTTAGCATTGCTATGCTCATACTAACTTATACCTCTTTAAAACCTCTTGCGGTTGTTTGAAATATTCCTGTATTACTTTTTGTACCTCTTTAAATCCTACTATTCCTCTTTTGTATAATTCTTTCAATAAGTTGGTTCTTAATCTGAACTCATTCATTACCTGTTCTTTTGTCATTCCATAATGCACTGCTATATTCTCAAAGACTTTACTATTTGGATTAAATGTAAATACATCTGTCCTTGGATCCCATTTGAATACTGTATTTATTATTTCTCCGCCTACTCCCTCTTTTATTTGTACTATCTCATCTATGCTTGATACTTTTCTTACCTCTTTTCCTTTCACTCTTGTCTGGCTCATTACTATTACTGCTGCTAATGTTTCAATTAATGATGGTGATAGGTTTATTGGATTTGTCTCAAGTCTTTTTATCATTGTGCTTACATTCTCTGCATGCATTGTTGCCATTCCAGGATGTCCTGAATTATGTAGTAGTATAGAACCAAACCCTCCTATAAAATTTTCATTTCCTGGAACAGAGATATCATATACATATTCTGGGGCATCTAAATTTAATACTTCTATGCTTTTTATTTCATCAGTATATAAATCATTTAATAAATTTTTATCTTCAACACCAAAAGATCTCAATTTAACACTTTTCCCAACAGGATGTATATATTTCATGAATTCTTCTTTTTTGTAATTAGCATAGAATGCTATTTCATAATCTGTTGTCTTTCTTCCTTCTCTATTTCTTTTCGATATTGTAGCAACTATACCATAAACTAAAAGTAATTGTGAAACATCATGTGCTAATTTCCTTGATGTAGTATAATATACAACTTCATCACCTACTATTCCATCTCCACAATATAATGAGGATAATAACATTCCGATTTTTCTTTTATCTAGACCAAATATGAAGTCAGGTATTCTCTTATTAAGTTTTGTACCGCAGTATCTTTTTATGAATTCATATAACACTTTATTATTGAAAGATAGTTCTATAGCTTCACCCCATCCACTATCAGTTAATTTTCTTTTAGGGATTTTATTTGCTGTTTTTACAATACATTTCTCCATATCTTTTAGTACTTCTTCATTTTTATTATAAACTTCTATTCTATAATTTCTTCCTGATTGATTTAAACTTCCTTCTGAGATATAGTACCCTAATAATCTTAAGAATTCATCGCTTATTTCAAGATTAACATCACATTTTTCACTCATTCCATTATATTTTACTATTAGTTCCTCAGGCTTATATTCTATATTAGTTTCTTTCATTAATTTCAAGAATTTTTCAGCTTTCAATGAATTAGGTTTTGATATTTGTGTTTCTGAATAATAGTCTGTTATTGATTTACAACCTATTAATGCACTTGCTTGATAATAACCTATTTTATGTGATGCTTGTTTGATTAATTCTGGAGCATATATTCTTAAATCAGGCAAATACTCCAAGAGGTTTATTTTAGAGAGATTATTATAACCACATTCTATATATGATGGTATTATTAATTTTGATCCTATAACTAGGTTTTCGCCTTTTATTTCTTTAATTTCATTATTTTCTGAAGTGAATACAGAATGATCCTGTGTTATAGTAGTTTCTCTTCCTTTCCTTGTAGTTATTTTATACAAAGTATTTCTTTTAGGATGTCTAATCCACCCATTTATAGGTAATAACTCACACTTCTTATTTTTAATATTATACGATATCGCTTTCAATTTTGTTATATCGTGATTTTCTAAATCCTTTATTTTTATCCTCAATGGTTTATTCTCTTTTATAACAAATATTTCTTCATCTCCTCTTATAGAAGCGAAGGCTTGGAACAATACAAATGCTTCCTGACCTCTTACCTCTCCTACTATTATGTAATCTGGTCTCTGTCTGAAGCTAGCTTTTAATAGATCAAACAAACTTACTTCACCATATCTCTGTCCTACTAAGTTCGTTAATCCTACACCTGACCTTGCAACACTCGGCAGCCAGTTTTCATGCTCCAATGATAATTCTCTCGTGTCTTCAATGCTTACTACTCTTGCTTGTGGAGGTATGAAGAATGCAACAGCGTTGATAAAAGAAGTTTTCCCAGAACCTGTTCCACCGATGACCATTAAACTATTTTCATATTCTACTGCCATCCAGATATAAGCAAATATTTCTAATGTCGCAGTTCCTTTTTGTGCTAATTGTACAGGACTCCATGGTGTTTTTGAAAATCTTCTTACTGTGAATGTCGGTCCTTTAGAACTTACATCTGTTGTATATGTTGCATTCAATCTGGAATTGTGACAGCATATTCCTCCTATGCCTGCAACAAAATTTTCATCATCTTTAACACTAAAATCATATACATATTCTGATGTAGATTTAACTCTGCTTATCTTGTTGATTTTTGCAAATGAAAAATCTGATTTTAACAATTTTTTAATTAAATTTATTTCTTCTAATAATTTAACCCCATTATCAGTCAGTTTCTTATTATTTATAATGCCCCTCTTTTCCCATTCTATTAAGAATTTTTTTGTAGCTAAATCAAGATTCTCGAATCGTTTATATCTGATTTCTCCTAATATTTTTATTAGTCTCTCTCTGCTGACTCTCTTATTTCTTAATCTCCAATGAGTTTTGTTTAGTGGATTAAACAATTCTACTGGTATCATTGATGGATATGGATTTTCAACATCTCTTGCATAAAAATTAGAGTAATATGCTCCTTCTGATTTTATTTTTCTTCCTTTAATAAATGTAGTTTTAGGTTTCGATTTATAGAATGCTGCAATATTTTTATCAAATAAAGATAAGTAAGAAATATCATTAGCTAAATAATTGCTTACTGTTGTACTATAATCTCCTGCATGCCATGCTTTAATAAAAGATTTTTGTAAAGATTTTGAAACATTAAATACAATTTCAGGAACAACTTTAGATTTAGCTCCTTTACTCACTTTCAATACCTCTGTCATTATTAACCACAATATTAGACCATCAACTTTTACTTTTACACCATTATCCTTTTCAGATTCGACATATATATCCATATTGAAACATTTTGTTGCACATCTTTTTATTTCATTTATTAGATTATTCTCATTTTTATTCAGGGAGAAATATACTCCATAAGAATCATAATTATATAACCATCCTTCAGCTATGTACAATCCCAAAAACCACATTAACTCTTCATTTATCTTAAGAAATGTTGGAACATGGTGTGTTGATGTTGTGCCTACAAAACAATTTCTAAGTGTAGTCTCATCTAATAAATTATAAAGTTCTTTAAATATTTCAATTGGAACATTTCTTATTACTAATTTATTTTTATATTTAGAGGTTGATAATTCTTTAGCTAAATTTATTTCTTTTATTACATTATTTTCAGGTATTGTTGAAGGTAAAATGACATAATCTCCTGCTTTTATATTGTCAGTTCTTTCAGAAATAATGCCTTTATTATTTAATACAAATATGCTATGACAGCCGGTTAATTTTATTTTTCTTCCAAATTCTAAGTCTAGTTGATATAATTCTTCGTTTACTTTATGTCTATATACATAATCTGCCTTTTTCCAATTTATTTTATAATTCTTATCAAATGCAGCTACTTCTATGTCATTAATATATACAGGTTTATTAGTTTCATTTTTGCCATAATACCTATCTATTACTTCACCTATCTTTCTTACTTTTACAATTCCATTTTGTTTATAGATTACAGGTTCTTCATAGTCTATACTCCCATCAGGTAAGCTTCCGTCTAGTAATGGTTCTGCATAACTTACATATCTTCCGCATTTTTGAGCCATTTTTTCTACAAATGCAGCCATCTCATGTATATCTTTATAGATCAGGTTTGTTCTTATGTTCCTATACTTTCTATGGACTACATATACAGGAGAGTTAAGTCCGTTGCACTCTACATCCTCTATGAAATAATCATTCATTAATGGTTCTAATTGGTTCATCCCTACAAAGTCTCTATAGATATAATACATTATTTTCAGGAATGAATCATTTGGTAGATCAATTGCTAATTCTGTCAATAATACTCTTATATTTTTTTCTAGATATATCAATACTGTATTTTTGTCTTTTACACTTATGAAACTTAGATTTATTAATTCCTTTACTCCATCCTCTAGTGTTTTCAATAATTCTTTTTCATTATCATTTAATACTGGCTCTTCTATTTGATATACTAATTCGCTGTTTTCATTATCCCATGATATTCTTGCAAATGTATATGGTGGTATTAATGGGTATCTTACATTCACCATCTTTGGGTCTTTAAATTCCGGCAGATCAGGCATTGATGGTTGTTCTATCTGGAATAATGATTTTTGATCTGATATTGGATTTATTTTTGAAGTGATATTTTTTACATCCTGTAATGGTTTTAGTATTGAAGAATTTGTTTGTGGTTTTTTGCTCTTTAATAACAAGATTATACTTGCAGCCATTCCAGCTGTCAGGAATACACCTCCGCCTATGATTCCTATTGTTTTTATATCCAATTTACCCTCTTTATTTATATACTAAAAAAGTAGATATTTGAATATAAACATTTCTATTTAAGTAGCATAACAAAAGAACTTGAAGTTCAAACATCAGATGTGTAAAGTTTATTTGACTTCAGATATTGATACTTTTATTTTTTTATTTTCAGCACCATCATTTCTTATTGCTAGATCTGTTATTCCTGTTATTGTTGTTATGCTTGGTAGTAAGTTTATGATATTCTTTGCATCTTGTGGATTATCAGAATATGATATCCATAATCTTACTTTATATCCATCTCCTGAGATCCATGTCTTTATTTTTAAATTTCCCTCTGATACTGCTGTAGCTTCCGATTCTGTCTTTCCAGGCTCGCTTAATGCTATCTTTGTGATATATTCCCATGTTATCTGTTCATCATCGTCATCTATCTTAAAATCCCCTTTTTTTATATCTACTTTTACTACTCTCTGTCCTCCTGGTCCACCTCTTACTACATCTCTTATGTTCTTGTCTAATACCTGGAATACTTCCTTTGTCTGTAATACCACATTCTTGTCTCTTAACTTATTTATTGCTGGTAATCCTGCTGCTAGTAATATTGAGATTATTATTATTCCTAATCCGAAATATAGAATTGCGCTAACCCATACATCTGCTTTTTTAGACTTCATAGTTTTACCATTAAAATAAATTAAATAAAAAATAAAATAAGAGATTTATACTTTTATTGTCTCTTCATTTTCACATATTTTCTTTTCACCTGAGTCTAATGTAGCTACAGGTCTTACATCAACACTGTTCCATATCTCACCAGCAGGTGCAGCACCGACAGGCAATATAAACTTAGCCTGTGCAAATGATCCTAATGATACTGGTACAGGTTCAGTTATAGGTCCTGTTGGTGTTATCTTAAGACTTGGATCAGGATCTGAGACATATGTTTTTGTTGTTCCCTTATCTGTTTTTGCTACAAATAAGAATCCTGAGATAGTTTTTTCATTCTGGTTCTTTGCTGTTATATCAATTGATGCAACTCCATTTTTTACAAAGCTATATTCAACATTATATCCTGTTGTGCATAATAAACTGAATTGTGATGTCTTCCCTGTCTCTGTTGTTGTTGTCTTAAATAATTGTGTTCCCCACTGTATTACTAAAGCTGCCAAGACTATTGTAAATCCAATAACTAGTACTGTAGCAATTAATGGTGATATTCCTTTCTTATTTTTATTATTCATTTTTCCTCCATGTTTTTATGAACTTGTGCATTGCACTTTTACACTATTGCTAGCGCATGTTTTTACTACTGAATTTTCTATTATTACTGGTATTAATTCTACACTTTCTAATCCAGCAGGAGCTCCTGTTATTCCTATTTTCTCTTCACTTCCTGCTTTGATATTATTAGGCAATAGTGGTGTTGGTCCGTTCTCCATTGCTATCCAGAATCCGTCTATTCTTTTCTTTCCTTGATTGCTTACTTGTAATGTTAATTCATTATTATTTACTATGCAGCTTGGTACTGTGAATTCTAATTCTGCTATATCATTTGGTCCGCACTGTACATCTCCTTTTTTAGCTTGCAGACTTAATGTTCCTGATAACCATAGGTATACCATTACTCCTAAAGCAACTGTAAATCCTATTAATAATACTGTAGCAATTAGAGGGCTTATTCCCTTTTTGTTTCTCATCCTCATTTTTTCTCTTACTCCTTTTATTTCATTACTTATTTAAAAGTTTAACTATTTGTTGTCCATTGTATATTATTGCAACGGCTACCTATATCTCCCAATTCCTCAGCAGGTTGTAATGTTCTTCCTACACTTGTTGCTATTGTATTGCATAGTTCTATTGGATTTATGTATAATACTTTTTTTGTGCATACTACATTCTGTTCTGGATCTCCAGCTTGTTTTTCAGGGTTTTTTATCCATGGTGTGATTTTTATGTTTGGATTTTTCTTGAATGATTCTATATCATTAAATGTGAATGCTATCCCTCTCTCTCCATCTCCTAATCCATTATAGAAATCCATTAAGTTCCCGCTAGTGTCTTTGCTTCCAGAAGGTTTTATCTCGCTCCCTATTGGTAATAAAGTATATTCCTGGCTCTGCTGTCCTGGTGCTGTTATTGTTAGTTTATGTATCGTGAATGCTCCTTTGTTCCTTAATTTTATTCCATGTATTATATAAGTGGCGTCATTTGCTTGCTCTAATCTTATTTTATTCTCTCCTGTAGTTTCATCTTTTATTGTATCATATGCTAAGGTTACACTGTCGCATAATGCTGTATCTTCTGCAAAACTCTCAAAATTGACTTGTTTTGTTTTATTTATTACATATGTAGAAACAAATGCTGCCATCGCAACAGTAAAAGCTACTAATAATACTGTAGCTATTAATGGACTCACACCTTTCTTTTTTCTCATTAAATATTTTAGAAGTAATCTATGTTTTAAATGTTTCTAAAAATCTAGATTAGAATCTCTTAATATCTGTGCTGCGTCAGGTTCTTTCTCTACTGTCCCTTTTTTTCCGCAGTTATGGCACATTTGTGGAATATCTAATCTCATTGTTCTTGGTGTGTATTTGAACCTGCAGTTTCTGCATACGAATGTTGCCATGGTTATAGACTATTGAAACTCCTTTATTAATTTTTTTATTTATTTTCTAGTATAATAATCTTAATATATTTATTAAAAAGTTTTATTTTATGCCAGCAGCTCAAGTTCCCAAGATTTCTTTAGATGTTGCTGTTGAATTATTTATATCGCCTATATCTCTATCTAATCTGAAAGGGTCTCGTTTTTTTAAAGATCCTTCTGAACTAGGTTTAAAATATGAAGAGAATATATTAGGTACTATTGATGGTATTAATCTGAGTTCTTGGTATATTCCGTCTAGAAGTGATAAAGCAATAGTCTTATGTCATGAACATGGTGGTGATAAGTCTCACATGCTGAAATATGCAAAATTCCTGAATGATTATGGTTTTAATATAATGATGTTTGATTTCAGGGCTCATGGTTCAAGTTCTGGAGAGTATTTCACTCATGGTTATTGGGAATGTGATGATATATCAGCTGTTGTTGATAACTTAGTCTCTAGAGGGATATATAATATTGGTGTCCTAGGAGTTTCTTCTGGTGCTGCAATCTCTGTATTATCATCTTCTGATAAGAGGATTAGAGCTCTTGTTGTTGATAGTATTTATCCTAGCATTGAATTCATGTTAAGAAAATGGATAGATGTTGAGGGTTTTGAAGTTGAAGATGATTATATTGATAATATACTTTACAGAGCCTCAGTTCTTACTGGCGCTGACTTTTCTTCACTTGATCCTATTGATTCTATAAAAAAGACTGATATTCCTATAATGTTTGCTCATGGTTCCAGGGACAGGTTAGTTCCTATTGATGAAGCAGTTAAAATTTATGCAAAGGCTAATGATCCTAAAGAATTTCTGGAGGTAAGAGGTCTTCACAACCATTATTTATTGAATGGAATCAATCTTCAATATGAATCAGCAGTTTCAAGATTTTTTTATGAAAATCTTAGGTAATGTTTTTATATGATAGAATATTTCTTAGTTTATGGATAATAAAAAAGTTGGTTTGATTTTCTTGGCTTTTGGTATTTTATTAGTTGGCATTTTGTTGGATTATAATTATATGAATTCAAATAAGTTTTATAGTTGTAATATTGATAATGAATGTCTTCCTTTAAACTCTGTTTTTACTATTACTAATATTTTCGTGGCTATCATATCATGTCTATTGACTTTAGGTGTTTACATGATAGGGTTTAGTAAAGGTGATGATATCTTGATTAAGAAGCTTGATGAGAATAATAAGAAGTTATCTAATGATGAGAAATTTGATATTTTATTCAAGGCATTGACTAAGGATGAGCAGGATATAATTAAGATTGTTAAGAATGAGGAGGGCATTACACAATCAACTCTTCGTATTAGGACTGATATGTCTAAAGCTAAATTAAGTTTTGTATTATCTGATCTTGAGAAGAAGTCTCTTATAATAAAAGAATTAAGTGGCAAGACTAATAAAATATTCCTTAAACAGTCTATTTGAACATTGAATAAACTATTTTTTGCTCCTTTAGTTAATCTAAGGCTTTTTATAAGATAGTTTCATAGGTTAATTATTTATATTAATTAGTTTTTTTAGTATTATGAATAAGAGATTTATTTTATATTGTTGTATGTTTTTATTAGTGATAAGTTCTGTGTTAGCTCTTGAACTCCCTAAGAATTTGCAATTGATAAGTGACTATAACAATACAAGAATCCAGTCATTATCATTATTGATAGCTTTTCTTGGTGGCATCCTTAGTTTATTATCTCCTTGTGTTCTTCCTTTACTTCCGGCTTTTTTTGCTTTTACTTTTAAGGAATCTAAGAATATTACTAAGATGACTTTTGTTTTCTTTTTAGGTTTGGCTTCTGTTTTTGTTTTATTTGGCGTTCTTTTCTCTTTTATAGGGACTATTTTATCTGATTACAGATTCTTGATTACTTTGTTTGCAGGAATAATTATACTTATATTTGGTATTATTACTATGTTCGGCAATGGTTTCTCTTTCATGAATTTTAATTACAAGCCTAAGAATAGTATTTGGTCTGTTTTTGTTTTTGGTGTTCTTTTCTCTGTTGGTTTCACTCCCTGTATTGGTCCTATTCTTTCAGCGATTCTTATTGCCTCTACAACTTTTTCTAGTACAGTATATTCAGCATTTCTTTTATTCAGTTACTCTCTTGGTTTTATTCTTCCATTGTTCATTCTCTCATTTTTCTATGATAAATATCATCTTGAAAAGAATATTATTTTCAGAGGTAAAGAATTTAATTTCGCAGGTTTTACTTTTCATACTCATAAATTTATAGCAGGTTTATTATTGATTATTTTAGGTATTATATATATTATTGATCGTGGAACTTATTTAGCTAATACTATCAACCCTTTCAATATCAAGGAATTATTTTATTTATATAATGATAAAGTGTTTAATTCAGGGATTAATTCAGTGTATGGTAATATTATTGGTGCTGTTTTGATTATCCTGGTCTTGTTTATCATAATCTATTTTATTAAGAGAGATAAAAAATGAATAAGAATATTTTGATAATAGTTATTTTAGTGCTTATTTTTTTAGTTGGCTGTTCTAAAACATCTTATGATGAAGGAGATTTAGTGTATAAGAATGTCTGTGAATCTAAAGGTTATGAATGGATGGAGATGATTGAAAAAAGGAATGATACAAAAATTTCTGAGAATATTTGTTTTGGTTGTATGGTTGATGGGAATCATATCTGCACTTTAGATGAATTTAATGAATTAGAGCCTCTGATTAAAAAATCTTAATTTCATGCTTTGTGAACGATTATAAACGTTTTTCTTCCTTTTTTTAATTAAATGAGGCATTTTTGATATAGTGTTTCCTACGTTATTTTTATATATAAGTATTAGTTTAATCATATTTATGAAAAAAGAGTCTTTAGAAAGATTGACACTTATAGCAGTTGTCATCTCAGCAATATTCCTGATTATTAACCAGTTTGTTATTGCTTCTTTAGATGGTTCTTCATCTTCAAGTATTTCATTCTCTGGCAAGACAGGATCTACTCTTGGAGTCGGGCTTAAGTCTGATGGTACTAGAGGTGTTATTGAATATCCTACTATTAGTGAAGTTCCTGATGTTGATAAAACTGGTGATGCTGTTCAGGATGCTTTGAATAAATATGTTCCGACTGGTACTCCTTGGTATGCTGATGATGTTGGTGTTAGTTTTGATGATCCTGTTAATTCATTAAATATTTGGGCTGAAGTTGGTGGTCCTTTAGGAGAAAGAGCTGGGGGAAGATTCTCTGGTTCAAAGACTATATGGGAAAAAGATTTGACTCCAGAACAGCAGGCTAGATATGAAAAATTAGTTTCTGTTGCTACTTGTGATTTTTGCTGTGGTTCACCTCAGAGACCTACAAGAGTTAACGAATGCGGTTGCTCTCATGCAGGTGCTGCTCGTGGTATTATAAAATATTTCATTCAGAATTACGGGGATAAATACTCAGATGAACAGATTTTAGGTGAAAGATCCAGATGGCAGACTTTATGGTATCCTGGACCTACTGTTAAATTGATTTTATCTGAATCTCCTGATGGTGAAGCTTCAGTTTCAGATTTATCTAAACTACCAAGTATGGTTGGTGGATGTTAAATATAATGGAGGAAATAAAATGAATAAGAATATTTTGATAGCAGTTATTTTAGTGGTTTTAGTTGCAGTTTCAGTTATACAGACTGTACAACTAACAAGTTTGAAGTCTAAGGTTTCAGATTCTGGTGTCTCTCTTAAGGGATCAAGTTCTAGTGTTTCAGTAAAGAACACGCAGACAACTACAAGTTCAAGTCTTGACAATCTTCCCAGCATGGTTGGAGGCTGTTGATTTTTTGGTGATTTATTATGGCAAAGAAAAACTCTCAAAAGAATATTCCTGTAGAACCTATGATTCATATCTTGATGATTTCATTAGTTGCTATTTTGGTTATTAATTTCTTTTTGATAAGTTCTTTGTCGTCTAATATTCAAGATAAAATTATCGAAGTTAAAGAATCTTCAAGACCTGGAGTTTTAGAATTGACTATAATAAATCCTGAAGATTGTGATGATTGTTATGATATTAATCAGGTTGTTCAGTTGATAAAGAAAGGTAAAGTGAATATTACTAAAGAAGAAACTTTAAGTTTTGAAGAATCCAGTGATTTAATTAAAAGATATAATATCGAAAAACTTCCTACTATTATTGTTAAAGGAGAAACTAATAAAACTGATTTGAGTTTTTTATCAAAGGTTGATGATGCTTATATTTTTACTGATGTTCCAGTGCCTAATTATAATATTAAAGATGAAAATATTGTTGGTTTGATAAAAGCAAGTATTATTCTCCCTTCAGATTGTAATGACTGTTTTGATATGTCATCTATTATTGATGAGTTCAAGTCTAGTGGTATTAAATTTGATTCTGTTAAAAAAGTTAATGAGAAAGATGCTGGAAGTTTAATAAAAGATTATGAGATAAACAGTCTTCCTGCATTAATATTATCTAGTGACGCTTCTGAGTATGCTATACTTAAGCAGGAATGGTCATCTTTTGGTCGTGTTGATGATGATGGAAGTTATATTTCAGAAGGTTATTTCCCCCCTTTCAAGAATTTGTCTACAAATATGATTGATGGTTTAGTCTCAGTTACTTACATTAATGATAGTTCATGTAAAGAATGCTATGATGTCAAAACTCATAAGAGGATTATAGAAGGTTTTAATGTTAAACTATCTTCTGAAAATACAGTTGATATATCAAGTTCTGAAGGAATGGTATTATTAAATAAATATAATATCACTAAAGTCCCTACAATTATTGTATCTAAGGATGCATTGTTTTATAAGAATTTTGTCAGGGCTTTCTCTCCTGTATCATCTAAAGCTAGTGATGGTTCATTTATATTTACTAAACCAGAGATTATTGGTGCTTATAAAGATTTGAATACTAATGAAATTATTAATCCTGAGAAAGCCTAAATACAAAGATATTTAAAGAAGGATTCAGCATTGATGATTATGGTTAAAAAGCTGGTGTCAAGAGATACTCCTTTAGCTGAAATTACTTTAAGAAGATACGAAAAACCAAATTTGGAAAATAGAAGAGATTTCATTAAAAAAGTTTGTTTATCTATAGGATTATTGCAGCCAGGTGATTCTAGAGATGTTATTGTTGATATTTTTCATGTATTATTAGATACTAAACAGGAACTAGATTCTGATACTATACAAAAATTAGTTATTGAATACAGGAAAAAATCAAAATTGGAATTGCATGGTATTGCTCAGTCTAATATTAGAAGACAGTTAAGGAGATTAAGAGAATTATTTTTAGTAGAAAAAATAAAAAATAGTTATAGGATTTCTGAGAATGAGAATTTACATGTCATTTTTGAAGAAAAAATTAAAAAGTTTTACTTGAATTCTATTGTTACAAGAGTTGAGGAATACTTTAAGGCTTTGAAATAATATATCAGAATAATCGTATTCATATAACTAAATGCATTAATGAATTTCAAAAGAAAAATGAAAAAAATTCCTAAAAGTTTAAAAAAGTGGTTCATGATACATTTCATAATAGACTATATCTTTGGCATACCGTTAATAATTTATCCGGATTATATATTAAAAATTTTTAATTGGACAACAATAGATCCAGTAGCTTCAAGGATAGTTGGAGCAGCTTTAATAGGGATAGGGAGTATCTCTTTCTTAGAAAGAAACGGGACAAGAGAGACTTACAAAGCATTGCTAAAACTAAAAATAATATGGTCAACACTAGCATTAGTAGGAATATTAATATCAATCAAAGAATCATCAAAAATGTTATGGTTTATATTTATTATATTTTTAATATTTAATATTATTTGGGTATATTATTATAAAATAATAAATTCAAGAGAATAATGGTCTATTAAAAAATGAACAACAAGAAGTATTATCAGTGCAAGGAATGCGGGTTATATTATCCGGATGAAAAATTCGCAAAAAAATGTTGGGTATGGTGTAAAAAACACAAAAGCTGTAATCTAAAAATAATAAAATATTCTGTAAAAATAATTAAAAATTAAATTTGTAAGAAGTGTATTATTAGTTTACACAGTTCTTTTTCTTTCCTTTAATATAATTATTTATATTTTCTATTGTTGTCTCTGTTATTCTCATTAATGCCTCTTTTGTATCATATGCTATGTGTGGTGTTATTATTACATTATGTTTTCTTAATATTTTATGGTCCTCACTTAATATTAGACTCTCATTCCTGTGCATATGTTTCTCTTTCATCATCTCATCTTCATCTTCTAATACATCTAATCCTGCTCCTGCTATTATTTCATTGTTTAATCCATAGAGTAATGCATTTGTATCTATTAATTGTCCTCTTGCTGTATTTATTATATAAGCACCTTTTTTTATTTTATTTATATTGTTTAAATTTATTATATGTCTTGTCTCTTCATTTAGTAAACAATGTAATGTTATTATATCTGATTTTTCTAATAAATTATTTAATTTTATATATTTGAATCCTAATTTTTTCTCTAAATTTTTATCTGTTGTATGAGAACATGCTATTACATTCATATCAAATGATTTTGCTATTTTTATTACATGTTGTCCTATATGTCCTGTTCCTATTATTCCTATTGTTTTTCCTTTTAAGTCAAACCCTCTTAACCCATTTTTCTTGAAATTGTCTTCTCTTGTCCTGTCAACAGCTTCTACTATTCTTCTGCTTAATGCAAGTATTAATGCAAATGTATGTTCTGCTACTGTATTCTCTCCGTAATATGGGACATTATAGACTTTTATATTTGAACAAGCATTAATATTGATATGATCATATCCTGTTGACATTGTCATTACTGCTTTCAATTTTTGTAATTTATTTACTAATTCATAATCAACATTATGATATATAAAAACAGCTAAAATTTCAGTATCTTTTATTAATTTTATATTACTATTATTTATCTCTTTTAAGAATTTTAATTTATGTTTTTTTAATTTTTCTTTAATATGCTTTTCTTGCCACTCTTCTAATCCTAAAAATGTTATTTTCATTTTATAACTTATTATAGATTAAACTAAAAAGTAATCCTAATATTGAGCCTGCTAATCCAGCAACTAAGCTTCCAACAATGAATTGAAGAATATTGAATGTTGTTACTGCATGATCGAATGTTGCCATATGCGCCCATTGCCAATAATTCATTAAACCGAATTGTAATAATATCACTGCTACTGCATGCATTAATAAAAATAATATTCCTGTTGTTATTGCAACCTTTCTAGAATCTAATTTGCTCATAATATCACCTTCTATAGTTTTAGTATTATTCCTTTTAATAAACCTTTCTTATTCAAACTTTATTTTTATATTGTCACAATCTTGTTTTATATTCTCACTTTCGCATGGTCTTATTATAAAATTTTTGTATTCATAATTCTCTGCTTCATTGATGTACATATGTACTTTTCCAGCTTTGCCATTGCACAAGTCTCCATTTTTCTTGTCCATTATCTGGTTTTCTGAGAATGGTATATTTATTGCATCAAAGAAATTCCCTAATGCAAGGTCTTCTTTTTTTGCTACCTGTGATTCTATATGTATTACCTCATCATTATGTGAATGGAATGTTAAGCTCCCTTTTCTATTATCTTCAAAATCGTATCCTGTTGTGAAATCCTGTTTTTCTCCGCATAAGTATACTTCAAAATTAGCATGCCAGTGTACAGGACCTGACGTGTATGGCTCAAAGTCTTTTACTGGTGCTATAACAAAAGTATAAAATCCGTATATTATTAATATTAAGATAATTGTTGCTATTGAATATTTTATTATTTTCTTTCTTTTTGTTTTTTTGTTTTGTTCATCTTGATTATTAAATTTCTTTTCTTTCTTCAATTCTCTGAGATCATGTTTTGAAATTTTTTGTTCCATTAATATGATTTTATTTTCTTTATTTAATAAATCTTTTCATTGTTAAGTTTATAGTAGTTAAAAATTATAATTTTACTCTTCAATCTTGATTATAGTTAACTTAAAAGTTAAATCCTTTCCTGCTAATGGATGATTGAAATCTATTGTTACTTCCTCTTCTGTTACTTTTAATACTCTTGCTGGGAATTGTCTTTCTTCCACATTTACCATTAGCATCATTCCCTCTTTTAATTCCTTGTCTCTCTCTTTGTCTTTAGGAAATGTTCTTGATAAATCTTCTTTACTCTCTCCATATGCATCTGCTGCTTTTATTGTTACTGTTTTTGTCTCTCCCTCTTCCATTCCTATCAATGCACTCTCAAATCCTTTGATTAATGATCCGTTTCCTAATTGTACATGTAATGGTGCATATTCTCTCTCTTCTGCATATGCTCCTTCTTTTTCAGCTACTTCTTTTTTTGAAGTATCAAATAATGTTCCATCTTCTAGTCTGCCTTCGTAATCAACATCTATTGTAGAATTTTCTTTTACGACTTTCATGATTTTTGTGAAATGTGAAGTATTAATAAAGATTATTATTTTAGGAGCGCGTCTAATAATTAAATCTTTATAAATAATTTATTCATCTAAAAGTTTCAGATATCTATAAATTGTATCACTAAGATATTTAGGTTCTCTTCTTAGAAACTCACTTACAGCCTGTCTTGATATACCAAGTTGTTCAGCTAACCAGGTCTGAGTTTTACCTAGTTCTTTTAATCTTTTCAATAATTCATTTTTCTGTTCTTGTAATATTTCCCTATGAGAGGGGCCAATATAAACAAATTCATCGCTTTCTTCTTCTTTTTTAATCTCTTTTACATAAGTACATAATCTTGATTTCCTCTTAGCCATATTAAAATTATCTTTAGTATCACTTTCAGAATATTTTAGCTCAGGTATAAAATAGTCTCTAGATATATCACCTATAGTAATAGTAAAGAGGTCTCCTCTAGAGAAGATATAAGAAGCCGGATATGAATCTTTTGAGGAACATAAAGAACTTCCAGATATCATTCCATCAACATAATAGACTTTATCTTCAGTTCTACATAAATTTCCTCTCATATAAACAAAATGTCCGCTTTCTCCATCTCTTGTAATTTCTACCTTACAACCCAATTTCTTTTCTAGTGAGTTTAAATTATTGAGTATCATAATACTTACTAAAAGAAAAAACTTTATAAATCAAACGTTCATCCATTTATTTATCCGTTAACTACACGACGTAAGGATAGATTTATTATTGCGTCACTGAATGTCATGTTTGGTGTTGTAGTAGGGTTTATAGAATATGGAAAAACAAGAAGTATTGAATTCACTGAAACATTTAAGGGATAATACTCCTAAAAAGAAATTCTCTCAGGCTATTGATTTACAGATTAATCTTCAACAGTATGATATTAAGAAACAGGATAAGATTGACATGTTTATGGTTCTTCCTCATAAGAGAAATAAAGATTTTAAGATGGGTGCTTTTGTTGATTCTCAATTAGCTGAGCAGGCTAGGAAACTTTTCAATGTTGTTATTACTAAAGATGAATTCCCTAAATGGAATAATCAGAAGAAAGATCAAAGAAAATTAGCTGCTGAGAATGATATTTTTGTTGCTCAGGCTGAACTTATGGCTAATATGGCTGGTGTTTTCGGTAAGATTTTAGGTGCTCGTGGTAAGATGCCAAATCCTAAGGCTGGTTGTGTAGTTCCAGGTACTGCTAATTTAGAGCCTTTAGTTGCAAGATTAAAAAATACAGTTAGGTTAGCTACTAAGAATGATCCTATTATCAGATTATCTATTGGTGATGAGAAGATGAATGATGATGATCTTGCTGATAATATTTTAGCAGTTTATAATACTCTTATTTCAAAACTTCCCGAAGGTAAGAACAATGTTAAGTATGTTGGTTTAAAACTTACTATGGGTCCTTTATTCAAGATTGGTGCAGAGGTTAAGAAGAAATGAAACATAAAGCTCACGTATCACAATATAAGAAGGATGAATTAACCAGAGTAAAATCTCTTCTACAAAAATATAAGATTATTGCTATAGCTGATATGACAAGTATGCCCTCTGTTCAGTTGCAGAGATTAAGATCAAGTTTGAAAGGTTCAGTATTAATTACTATGTCTAAGGGTAGTATTATTAAAATCGCTCTTGAAGATTTAAAAGATAAGATAAAGAATATTCATGAATTAGAGACCTATGTTAGCGGTATGCCTGCTTTATTATTGACTAATGAGAACCCTTTCAAATTATCTTTTGCTCTTAAGAAGAATAAGAGTAAAGCTCCAGCTAAAGGCGGTCAGATAGCTCCTAATGATATCATGGTTCAGGCAGGACCAACTCCTTTCCCTCCAGGACCTATTATTGGAGAGTTAGGACAGATTGGTATTAAGGCAACTATTACTGAAGGTAAAGTTACTATCAAGGAAGATTGTGTTGTTGTTAAGGAAGGAAATGTTATTTCAACTCAGGTAGCTAATTTACTTACTCGTTTAAGTATTGAACCTATGGAGATTGGTATTAATGTTTTAGCAGCTTTAGAGAATGGTATAGTTTATGGTAAAGATGTATTATCAGTTGATGAAGAAGATTACAAGAAGAATATTGTTTTAGCTTTCAATAGCGCTTTGAACTTAGCTGTTAAGATTGGTTACACAACTAAGGGCAATATTAAGGTATTCATAACAAAAGCGACTAGAGATAGTAAGGCTCTTGCTGACTCTAAGAACTTGCTCTCTATAGATGACGGAAAAAAAAACTGAAAATTGAGGAGTCACCATTAGATAATAGTCATAAAGACAAAGTTCCAGTGATGGATAACTTTAAAAAAGAGGAAGATGTTGCACAGAGTATATTAAAAAAGTTGCAAGATCAAAAACTTGAGAAAGCAGAAAAAGAGGCAAACAAGCCTAGATGGGCTTTATGATAATACTTACGGAGGAAAACAAAAATGGAATATGTATATACAGCAATGTTGTTGCATTCAGCAAAACAACCTGTTAACGAAGCTAATGTTAAAAAAGTCTTAGAAGCAGCTGGTGTTAAGCCAGAAGAAGGCAGAGTTAAGGCTCTTGTTGGTGCTTTAGATGGTGTTGATATAGATGCAGCAATAAAAGAAGCAGCAGTAGTTCAAGTAGCAGCAGCTCCAGTTACTGGTCCAGCAGCTAAGAAGGAAGAAAAGAAAGAAGAGAAAAAGAATGATGAAGAAGCTGCAGCTGGTTTAGCAGGATTATTCGGTTAAATCTTTCTTTTATTTTTTTATTTATTTTTTTAGTATATGTTATAAGAATGATACTCAGATCATAAGATTTCCTACATGAATATTTCAGATAATATGATTCTTAATATGCAACCAAAATCCTTAAAAAGGCTCTATTTGTCATCATTATTATGAGTGCAGATTTAGAAGATTATAAACAGCTTCAGAGTTCTATTTCAGAATTAAGAACAAGACTTCATGATGTTAATGAGAAGAAAGAAGAATGGTTCAAGAAAAAAGAAGATCTTAAGAAAGAGATTAATGATCTTATAAAGGATATCAAGGAGATTAAGTCTGAAAAAGATAAGAAAAATATTGAACTTCATGAATTAAAAAAACAGCGTGACAATTATAATGATCAGGTTCAGGAATTGATTTCTAAAATAAAAAAGATTAATAAGGAAAAAGTTAAGAGTGTGAAGAAATATAATGTTAAAGTAGATCCATCTAGGATTCAGGAAAAGATTAATGAATTGGAAAAAAAAGTTGAGATTGAAGTCAATTTTGAGAAAGAAAAAAAACTGATGTTAGAGATAAATAAATTAAAGAAGACATATGGTGAAACATCTGAAATTAAAGAGATTGCTGATAAAGCTTCAGGTATAGATAAAGAAATTAAGGAAGCCCGTAAGAAAGCTGATGAATTCCATAAAAAGATTCAGGGAATAATAAAAGATTCTACTTATGATAACTTCATGGATTTATCTAATAAGATTACTGAACTGAAGAAAGTGCAGGAAGATGCTTTCCAGAAGTTTATTGATCACAAGAATGAATATTCTAAACTTAATATGGAATTAAAGACTAGATTAGATGAAGTTAACTTATTCAAGGATGAGATTAATAAAAATAAAGATCTGCAGAAACAGCTTCATAATGATAAACAGAGAAGGATGTTAAAGGAACAGTCTAAGCAAGTAGAAGAGAAGATAAAGTCAAAGAAGAAATTGACTACTGAGGACATTCTTAAGTTCCAGGGTTCTGAAGAATAAGTTTATCTGAAATATTTTTTGAAATAGCTTTTATTGAATAAGTATTTTATATCATCATATACTGGTACTGATTTTATTTTATAATATCTTACTAATAATATCCAAACTAATGCTATATATATCCCTGATACAAATTTCCAGAATGCCAGATGTATTATCTCAAACCAGTAGAATCCATAATTTACTGTCACGAATATTAGTATAAATATCCTTAAGAGGTTCATCAATAATATTAGGATACTCCCTATGAAAATAAGTTTTATTCTCTGCTTTAGTGTTATTTCTTTTGTCAATAATACTAATAATATTATGAGATAATATGCAGATGTTGCTATGCATGCCTCTATGAAACTGAATGGTATTCCGTTTATTACCATTACATCTGCTGATATTAATATAGGATTATAATACAATAATGTGATATAGCTTAATTTTAATGTTATTGGTGTTAATATCCATGTCAATAAGGATAGTGGTATAAAACATAATAAAATTCTTATCAATAAGGAATGTTCGTATTTCATTAAGATTTTATTTCAGTTATTAGTATAAATTAGTTTCGTTATCTATCGTAGCATTCTCTCAAGTTGTTCTAAATTTGGCTTAGGTTTTGTCTGCTTATTTCCATCACTTTCTGCATTATCTAAAGGTGGATTTAACTTTTCATCAATTTTTCTAAAAATACCTGAAACAACACCCAGCGAACTTTCTTCACTCACTAAAATAGCTCCATCACCATTTACGTAGTAAACATTTATAACATCAGATTGTTGCGGAGAACTTCTTCCTTCAGATTTCATTTTATTTAAATCAAATTGAAGTATATATTTACCCCATGGTTTTGCATCATATATTCCATGACTATCATCTAATTCATTTACATTTACCATAATAAATTAAATATAATAAAATATAAAAAGCTATGCAATAACTATTACTTTATGATTGTTGAATATATTATAAATATAATAATCCAGTTCATGTCTTATCTTGGTTATTTCGGTCTTTTCATATTGATGACTTTAGAGAGCATGATTGCTCCGATTCCATCTGAAGTTGTTATGCCATTTGCTGGTTTCTTGATTGCTGATGGTAAGTTTACTTGGATTATGGTATTGGTTTTTTCTTCTCTTGGATCTTTATTTGGCTCATTGTTATCATATTGGATTGGTTTGTTCGGCGGTAGAAAGTTTATTCTTAAGTTTGGCAAATATCTTTTCTTAGATGAAGGACATCTCAGATGGTCTGAGGACTTTTTCAATAAGCATGGTGAAAAGACTATTTTCATCTCAAGATTTATCCCTATTGTCAGGCATCTGATCTCTATTCCTGCAGGTATTGGCAGGATGCATCTTAAGAAATTTATTTTATATACAGTTTTAGGTGCTTCTATTTGGAATATGTTCCTTGTTTATCTTGGTTTTAAATTAAAGCAAAGATGGGAACTGATTCATGAGTATTCATCACAATTGGATATTATTGCTGGTATAATATTAATTCTAATTATTGGATATATTATTTACAAACACCTAAAGCATAAGGGATATAAACAGAATTCTTTATAATAATTTTATGAAGAAAGAGTTAGTAATAATTATTGTTTTATCATTTCTTACAATATTATCTTTTCCTTTTGATAATAGTTTCTCAAATTTTATAGTAGAACATAGAACACCAATACTTGATAGTTTTATGACTTTTATTACTTTAGGTATTGTTGATATGATAATATTATTTTTATTAGTTTTATTTATTTTCTTTAAGGATAGGGATTTGAAAGAGGTTTTTTTGTTGGTTTTAATTATATTTGTTACACTTTTTATTAGTTCAGTTTTAAAGTTTATTATAGCAAGACATAGACCTGATGTTGTCCATCTTGTAAAGGAATATTCTTTCTCTTTCCCTAGTAATCATTCTAGTGCTGCTTTCTCAGCTATTCCTTTGTTCTTTAAAGAGAATAGGACTATAGGATGGATTTGGTTTATTATCGCTGTTGTCATAGCTTTTTCTAGAATTTATACTGGTGTTCATTATTTATCTGATGTTCTTGCAGGTGCTTTACTTGGTTATGTTATTAGCATATCTATAATTAAATTAGATGATAGATATAAGTTTACTAAAAAATTAGTATGAGTCAGGCTTGTCAGAATTCTGTAAAGGTTCAGAATTTCCAGTATATGTATTGTTAGAATATCCGTGGTAATCATCATCTTCTAATGTGTCAAGTAATGACTTTGATCTAATAGAAGAGGAGTCATCTACTATTTTACCATGTTTAATAGTTATTACACGCTCTATGTTATACATTGTCATGGTTTCATGGGATTTATCTTTTATTTATTAAATTTTCTATCACCTATATTCAACCATGATAATTCTATTAATATATAAATTTAGGGTATATAAAACACAAATTGTCGTCTATACTTTTACCAAAAGCTTTATTAATATGTGTTTACTTCTTAATGATAACAAATTAGTATATTTGGGGGTAAAATCATGAAAAAGTTATTATTGTTATTAATATTCGTATTAGTATTTTCATATACAGCTTCAGCTGCTCTGACTGTTAACACAGCAGACATATCAGGAGTAGAAGCAGGTTCAGACTTATTACTTAGTATTACAGTAGGTTCAACAGCAGAGACATTCCAGAATGTTGATGTTAGAGCAACAATACAAGGAACAGCAGCAGTAGTTACTGGTAGTGTTTCAAATGTAGCACCTAATAGTGCACAGACAGCTAGTTTAACTTTAAGTGTTCCATCAGATATTACTCCAGGCACACATACTGTAACAGTTACAGCAACTGACAGGGCAAACGCAGCAAATACAGTTAATACTCAAAAAGGGTTCAATGTTCTTCCAAGAACAACAGTAGAAGTTTCACAAAATTCTGCAGTTATACCAACTCTTGCATTAAAAGCAGTTCCTGGTGATCTACAGACAATTTCATACACACTAAAGAACACAGGAAATGTTGAATTATCAAATATTAGATTAAGCACAGAATTCAGTTCATTAGAAGATAATGATGACAACTTAATAAGATTGACTTTCACACCATCAACAATAGCTTCATTAGCTCCAGGAGCATCAAGAAGTTTTACAGTACAGATGGATGTTGATTCAAGTTACGAAATTAAAGATTTAAGTGGCAGTTTAGTAATTTCAGCTAACATACCTAATGGAGTGGCAGATTTGAGAGTTCCAATATCTATCAGCATATTACCTAGTGCTTGCAGTTCATGATGATCAAAGAATAACAGTTGAAGCTGTATTATATAACACAGAAAAAGATAAGAGAGTCACAAAGCAGAGTAAGACAATAAAAGTAGATGGTAAAGAAGATGAAGATTTCACTTTTGACTTCACTGTTCCAGTAGATACAGATGATGATGATTCATACTCTATTTTTGTAAAAGCTTATCAGAAAGATGATGAAGATATCAACTGTGTTAATGATGATGTTAGCATTGATGTAGAAGTTCCAGAACACAAATTGGTTATTGAGAGTTTCACTTTCTCACCTACAAATGCTGTATGCGGTGAAAGTGTATATGGAACTGTTGCATTAAGAAATTTAGGTGCATCTGATGAGAGAGTTACTTTAATATAGAAGCTAGAGCTAATTATGGTGGTTTAGTTAAAGCTCAGAGTCCTTTGACAGTTACTTGCGGTGCAGTACAAGAGACTACTGGAACATCAACACAGCCTACTGCAGTTGCAAATGAACCTGGTACAACAGATTACACTCCAGATGAGAGCATTTTCGACAAATTCAATAGTCTTGAAGTGCCTTTATCAGTTTGGGTGATGCTTAATGTATTACTTGGAGTATTGGTGATTGTAGCAATTGTCTCTCTATTCAGGAGACGTTAATTTTTTATTTTTTTAATAATAAAATAAAGGAAAAATTATAAAGATGATAAAAAAGAAAAATAGATTAGGAGTTTTGCCATTAGTTGGTTTATTAATAGGTTCTGGATGCAGTGAAGAATTTAAATCAAAATTTGATTTAAGTCGTGAAAAATTAAGCCTAACGGGAAAAGTAATTAATGTTAGATCTGTTGAATTATCTGATTTAAATAAAACATCTTCAATTTATGTTAATCTTGCATTAGATTTAGATAAATGCCAATCATGTTCCAGATTAGATAAAATATATCACTATGATGACTACCAACTTGCAGTAAATTTATCTTTAAGCCATGCAGATATTCCAGAACTAAAAAGTGGATATATTGTTAGGTTTAGTTTATATGAAGGATATGTTAAAACAAAAAGAAAAGATAGTGCCGGTAGAACCTTACTATGGCTTAATGAATCTCCGTTAAATGCAAAATTAGAAGCTTACACTCCAAAAGAAATTGAAAGATAATAATATATTTTTTTAATAATTTTTATATACTTCTTTATTTTATTCTAATCTATGAATTTTAATGATAAAGTCTATAGATTATGTAAATTGATTCCTAAAGGTAAAGTCTCAACATACAAAGAGATAGCTAAAGCTTTAGATAGCAGAGGATACAGAGCAGTTGGTAATGCATTAAATAAGAATCCTTATGCTCCTGTTGTTCCATGCCATAGAGTTGTATCTTATAGTTCTCATTTACATGGATTCCTACATGGTTTAGCAGCTAAAAGAAAGCTTTTAGAATCTGAAGGCATTAAGATTAAAAACAATAAAGTTATTGATTTTGAAAAGGTTTTATTCAGATTTTAATAAATAAGAGGGCAGGGAGGGACTTTCATTAACTTTTTAGTTTTTGCCGAAGCTTTTTTCTAAAAAGATTCAATTTTGAACCCCCAATCTGTTGCTGTCTTCTTAACAACTGCAGGCAACTGCCTTACGGTTTGGCCACCTGCCCTTTAAGATTTAAAATTAAGATTTATTATTAAAGTTTTCCCTCAAGACCTTTTCTCTCTTTTTCTAGTTCTTTTAATGCTTCCTCTCCATAATGATGTTGTATAGACTCTATAGGCAGTTTTCTGGATAATGATATCATATTAAGCATCTTGTTTGTATAAGAACCAGCCAATAAACCAATAGCTATTACCAGATACATAGGTACACTATTCAGATGATAATTCAATATTGCATCTCTGACTTGTGGTCTCTCAAACATTGCTGAATTATGATATCCTTTGTAAGTATGATATAAAGCAGGTATTAATGGAATTAAAGTAGAATATAATAAGTATCTCCACGCTATTAATGGATTTTCTGTATATCTTGACAAAATTCTTTTCTCATCTTCTGTTACATTATCCCCTAATATTGGATATTCATTCTCTCCAAGTCTTAAAAATGTTCTATTATCTTTTCTCCAATAATAATTATCTGCATTTGTCCTGTATCCAAGATTAAATAAGAATTCTCCTGTTGGACTGTTTTTCCAGTCATGTTTCCTTTTTGATAGTTTTTCTAGAAGTTTTCTGTACTTTAATGGATTTCTTGCCATGTTTTTTTCATATAGAAAGCTTTTAAAAGAATTACTAATTGAAGTTTTTTATGGGCCTGTAGCGCAGCCTGGAAGAATATTCATTCAGGAAATTTTGGGTACATAGCGCATCTGCCTTCTAAGCAGAGGGTCGTGGGTTCAAATCCCATCAGGCCCGCCATTTATTTTTTTAATACCAATATATTTATAACATAAATTATTTCTATAAATTTATGGGTTTACTCAATCATTTATTTAGGAGTGATAAAGATGTTAAAAAGGAATTGAAATTAGATGCTGAAAAACGTCTTCTATTATGGAGAGAACATATTGAAAACTACCCTAAGCGTGAACTTTTAGTTAAAGCTTTTAATCCTATGAATATTGATCAAACATTAAAGGATAATGATAAATTATTAAGAATTTTAAATGAGTTAGAATATTTAGTCTCTAGTGAGCTTGTTTCAATTGAAGATGAAGAAAAAGTTGATAGTGAAATTTTAGATGATATTAAAAAATTAAAGACAGCAGAAGAGATACGGGCTCTTAATGGTGAATTTTTGAGAGCTAAAAAGAAAAGTGAATTTTTAATTCAAATTTTTAATGAGATGCATAACTTTTTAGTTGTTGAATTACATATTATTAGAACTGTTAAAAATGATTCAGTAAATATTAAGGTTCTTTTAAATCAGCTTTTTAGATTAGTATTTTTTCATGAATCAGCAGTTTATCATGTTTTTACAGGTAGGATAATCTCTAGTGATAAGGACATTAAGTCAAAAATTGATAGTTTAACTAAAGCTATTCTTTTGGAAGAAAAAATTGAAGAAGAAATAAGCAAAGTTGAGGATGATTTTGTTGTTGAAGTTTTAAAAGAAATGGGCGATATGTATTCAAAACATGAGTTCAGGATTTTAGCTGAGGATATTTTTGATTCTTTAGTTCAGTTAGTTGAAAAAAATATGAAAGATGGAGATGATACAGGCGATAATATTGAAAGTTTTGAAAAATTTCTTAATGATGGTAAGTCTCTTAAAAAGATTATAAAAAGAAAGAAGAAAAAATATTCTGAAGAACAGATTAATGTTGTAGCTATTGCTTTCATTAAATCTTATAATAATGGTCATTTTGAAAATTTAGAAGAAGATTATACAACTAAGTAAGATATTCAAGATTAACTTTTAACAATAACATTTATATTCTAATTATTTTTAATTGTTATATGTTAAAATCAAAGAGGGCTTTACCTGTTGCCGGTGCAGGTTTTGTTGTATTAATTTCTTTCATCTATTCATTAGCAGGGACTATTGCTATTCCTGTTTATCCTATTTTTATTAAGAATCTTTTCAATAATCCTGCTTATGCTGGTTATTTC
>JWKX01000011.1:0-3719 GCA_000806155.1 archaeon GW2011_AR18 | reverse complement strand
TATTTTATTCTTAGTATGGTGACTTCAGTTAAAGAATTAGTTATCCTTGAATTCTTCAGGGCTATGGCTGTTGGTGTTAATTTTGTTGTTACTGGTTTATTGATCAGGGATCATAGTACTAAAAAGAATATTAGTAAGAATGAGGGTTTCTATTTCGCTATTATTAATATATCATTTTTTATTGGTCCTATAATTGGTGGTTATCTTGCTGATGCTTATTCTATAAGTAAAGTTTTCATGATATCATCTATATTCCCTTTAGCTTTATTCTTATTCTTAGTTACTAAAAAAAATCCTAGGGAAGAAGTTGATGGCGTTCATACTAATATCTTTTCTAATATTAAGGATTATTTTAAAAATAAAAATTTAGCTTTAAATTATATTATTGCTGCTGGTTTGTTGTCATGGCTTACTATTTTATATATTTATATTCCTTTATTCATGTATCAGAATGGGTTGGATGAGAAGACTATTGGTATCTTCCTTGCCTGTACTGTTATTCCTCTGATAATTTTTGAGATTCCTATTACTAAATTAAGGAAGTATGTTGGTTATAGAAAATTATTTTTTACTGGTTTCTTGTTGATTGGTTTATTCGGTGCCGCTACTTTTTTCTTTTCTGATATTTATATTAAGTTATTATTTTTTATTCTCACTAATCTTGGTGTTGCAGCTGTAGAGCCTTTGAAGGAATCTTATTTCTTTGAAGTTATGCGTAAAAAATCAGATGAGACAAGGTTTTATCCTATTTTCAAGACATCTTCTGATATTGGTCATTTGACTGGACCATTGATATTCTCTACAGTTTTATTATTTAGTGATTTTAATATAATGTTTTTAGTTGCTTCTATTATCATGATAGGTTATGGTATTTTAGCATTGTTCATGAAGGAAATAAGATGAAATTTGTTATTGAACATCTTGAGAATGAAGTTTATGAATGGTGTCTGATAGAATATGAAAACATGTCTAAGTTTGTTGGCAAAGAGAATTTGATTTTTACAAAAACTAAAAGTTCTAAATTAAAAAAATTTGGTAAAGTAGAGCCTAAATCTGTTATTGATTTAAATCTTAATAGAGCATGTCTTCTTGATCCTAAGGCTAAAAAGACTTTATCTCCTTCTGATGTTGATAATTTTGATTATTTTATTTTTGGCGGGATTTTAGGTGATTTCCCAGAACAGGGTAGAACTGAAAAATATCTTACAAGTAAATTAAAGAATGTTGAAACTCGTAATTTAGGTTCTATTCAGATGTCTACTGATACTGCTGTTATTGTTGCTAAGATGATTCTTGATGGTAAAAACTTTAATGATATTAAGTTTATTGACTCTCCAAATATTCCTATTAAGAATGGAAAATATGCTGAAGAAGTTAACTTACCTTATAGATATATTTCTAAAAATAATAAACCTTTGATTAGTCCTAAATTAATTAAATATTTAAAAAATAAAGATTCTGTTTAACTATTATCTAGCTTTTAATCTCTCCCATGATTCTTCAGCTACAATTTTTAAAGCTTCTAAGATTTCAATCCCGTAATCAGAAACTAAACTTCTGTTATACCTTGATTTTCCTACTTCAGATAATCTATAAGAAGCCAGTGAAGGTTCACCCATTAAAACATTAATATCAGTATCTAATAATTCATAGACTGTATCCATAGTTATATCTTTTAATACGGGATAATTATCAGATTGTAAATGTATAACCTCTAACAACTTATCATGAGAGAAATTTCTAGGTTCAGGTTTATATAAAATAAATGCTCTAACTATATCTGATAAATCAACTGATTGTAAAGTATCTTCCATTAAAAATTAGAAAATAATACTGTTTTTAAGTATTTATATAAGAAATTAACTATTATATTTAGCTCTTTTAGCAAACCTGTCTCCTTGTGATTCGCTTCTTCTGTCTCCATCTCTGTTTCCGCCAAACCTTCTTCCACCTTCTGAGCTACGATTCTCTCCATCTCTGTTGAATCCTCTTCCAGATGAACTGCTTCTTCTGTCTCCATCTCTGTTTCCGCCAAACCTTCTTCCACCTGAACTACCACCAAATCTTCTCCCTCCAGAACCTCCGCCGAATCTTCCTCCGCCGTTTGCTCTGTCAAATTGTCTGTTGAATTTTACTTTCTCAAATTCTGGTAATAATTCTTTTACTATTGTTAATTTTCTATCTGATAATACTCTGTTGAAATTATCATAATCTCTGTCTGATAATAATGTTACTGCACATCCTGAACTTCCTGCTCTTGCTGTTCTTCCTATTCTATGTACATATTCATCTGATGTTTTTGGCACATCATAATTATAGATGTATGTTACATTTTTTATATCTAATCCTCTTGCTGCTACATCTGTTGCAACTAATACATTGATATCTTCATTCTTTAAAGAATCTAAAGCATGTAATCTTCTGCTCTGTGTTAATCCTCCATGGATTGCCATTGCATTTACTCCATTTGTTTTCAAGTTTCTCGCTACTGAATCTACCTCTCTTCTTGTTGCTAAGAATATTATTACTAGTCCTTCAGCTATATTCTTTTTTATTAAGTGTAATAATAATGAGAACTTATCACTTGCCTGTACTACATAGTATACTTGCTTTAATAAGCTCTTGTCTACATGTATCTGACTCTTTATTGTTACCGGATTCTTTAAGTGCCTCTTTACTAAGTGTTGTACATTAGGTGATAATGTCGCACTAAATAATAATGTCTGTCTCTCTTTTGGTATGTATTGCAATATATCTTCTACTGCTTCTACAAATCCCATCTCAAACATCTTGTCTGCTTCATCTAATACAAAGAATTTTATTTTATCAAAATTTATTGTTTTTCTGTCTATATGGTCTAGTATTCTTCCAGGTGTTCCTACTACTATATCAGCACTCTTCATTCCTGATATCTGTGGCCCTATTGCTACCCCTCCATATACACTTACTACTCTTGCTCTTAATTGTTTTCCAAAAGTTTCTATTGCATCTGTTACTTGCACGCATAGTTCTCTTGTTGGTGTTAATATTAATGCTTGTAAACCTTTTCCTGGTGTTATCATCTCTAATATTGGTAATCCAAATGCTGCTGTCTTTCCTGATCCTGTACTAGAATGTCCGAATATATCTTTTCCCTGTAATATTTCAGGTATGCATTTTTCCTGTATATTTGTGAATTCTGTAAATCCTAAGTCTTTTATCGCTTCCACTAATTGTGGTTTTAAATTTAATTCTTCTATTTTCATTTTACTTTTCTTACTATAATTTTTCTAGAATAAAGGGATAATTCCCAACTTCTACTTATAGTTTCCATTATAACTATTTATTAGTATAATAATATACTTTATAAAGCTAATCTTTTGGGTTTTTTAGTTGATTTCTTTCAGCAAAAACCTAATAAATAAGTTTATTTTCTAATTTTTTATGGAATTCAATATTAAAGAATTCAATCTTGTTCCTCATCAAAGAAGAGTTGAGAAGCCTTGGGGTCATGAGATAATTTATACTCCTGAAAAAGCCCCTTTTACAGGCAAACTTTTATTTATTAAATCTGGTTTTAGATTAAGTCTTCAATATCATGATAAGAAAGAAGAATGTTTAATGTTGTTTTCTGGTAAAGCTAAAATATTCTTAGATGATCATAATGGTCAATTGAAAGAGATCAGCATGGAACCGCATAGGGGTTATCATGTAAAACCAGGACAGAAACATACTATTCA
>JWKX01000010.1 GCA_000806155.1 archaeon GW2011_AR18 | reverse complement strand
TTCTGTCCAAGTCTCTTGTAAGCCAAAGAGCAGAGATATATTGTAGAGCAATAGCCCACAATATATCACTAATAAATCAAGAGACTTTCAACTAAGCCCCTAAATAAAGAGAATAAGTAAATATTGTTAAAAGTGTATATTATGAAATATATTTTTCTTTTGTAATAAGTTTAAATATATATAAATAGCGATAAATAAAAAGTTATAAAAAATCGGAGGGAGATAAAATTGGATAAAAGAAAAAAAATAACAATTTCTTTAGTAATTTTAAGTTTGTTTTTAGTTATGGTAGGAAATGCATTCGCAAATGGTTCATTAGAGGTTAATGCACCAGATGAGTCATCAGTATATGTTGAAAGTGTATACAAAGGAAATACACCTTTAACAGTGAATGATTTATCTGCTGGATCACATTATCTTAATATAGGAAATTTAGCTAGTCCTGGGTCATCATGGTGGGGAAATGTAAATGTTACTGACGGAGTAACAACAGTATTCAATGTACCTTATGTAACATTTGATACAACATCAGATCCAAGTGAAGCGATAGTATGTGTAAGAGATACTGGAGCATGTGTAGGAACAACTTCAAAATTGATCAACTGGTATGTTCCAGACAATAATTTATACGTTTGGACATTGATATTCCAGAAATATGGATACTTTACAAACACAAGTTACCATCCATTAAGTGCTGGAGCTACAAAAGCATACAATGCTGTAATGAAGAGAGTAGATAGCACAGGTGCTTTCTGGCTGACAACAAGTCCAGGCTCAACTACATGGAAATTGACAAAACCAGGACATGCAACATATCAAGGAACAACAAATGCTGGAGGAACTGGCGGAAATAATTTAGTTGATCTTGGAACATATACATTGACAGTGTCAAGAACAGGATTTGTTACAAGTGTAAGCACAATAGATATTGCAAGCCCTAATGGAATGAATGCTAACTGGCAGATTGTATATAATTACACAACAGCAAATGTAGCATTAGTACAAACAGGATCCTTAAGTGTTACATCATCTCCAACAGGAGCACACTTTGGTCACTGTAAATAGCGGTCAGACAACAACATTAAGTGCTACATTAACACCTCAATAAATTTGAGGAATTTTTCTTTTTTTATTTTAATTTTTTAAAAATTTTTAATGTCTCTTTCTTAACTTTCTAACTAAAAAATAAATCCTTACAACAACAGAGACTAATAATAAAATCAAGAAGATGATAGAGACATAAAGAGCAATTGGGCGACTATTATTATCCTCAGCTAATACACTTGTAACCTGCACATCAGCACTTCCAATAACATTAGCAGTGTAGTATTGCGGATCAATAAATAATATAATAGAAAGTTGCAGTATAGAAAATAATAAAAATAATTTTTGATTATTATTCATAAAATATAAAAAGATAATTCAGTTTATTAAGCTTGTGAACACTCCATAGTATAATTACCAATATACTTTGCTCCCACAGTATTCCTTGGGACATGAAGCCAGAACCTAAACCATGATGTAGAATCAGGTGCAAGATTGTTAGAAAAGTTCCTGTTCCTCAAAGCAAGTTTAGTATCACCATCATTAATCAGAGTGAGATTAAAACCCTCAAAATTCTGACCAGCAGCACTAGAACCAAGATAAGTAAAGTTCCTGATAACACCAGAAGCATCAGTACCATTACCATTAGATTCGTTAGACATCCAAGTAATATTACCAATACCAAGAGTATTAATACCAGAAAGAAGATGACTTCCCATTATTGAGATATTTACATCAGCAGTATTTGTATTATCAGCAGTAACATTATACAAAGACCAATTAATACCAGCATTCTGAGATGAAGAACCTATATAACCCTCAAAATTCTTAGAAGCATTATATACAACACCCTGAGATAAAGACTGAGAAAGACCATTACCAAAACTAACATTCAAAGCAGCATTACTCCAAGTACAGGCTATAGCAGATGGGTTAGAAATAGTAACAGATGAAGATACAGATCTAGAACCATTCAAGCCAAGATAATCAATAGGGACAGCAGAGACATTCCATGTCTGGCCTAATAATATCTCTTCCTTAACAATAACACTATAATTACCCTTACCATTATTATAAATAGCGGCAACCTGAGCAGAAGTCAAAGTCCTATTATAAATCTGGAATTCGTCGATAGAACCAAAAATAGCAGTATTTGCAGTACCACCAGAACCTATTAAAAATGATGAAACACTACTCTCATTTCTTATAGCACCATATAACTTATCAGCTTCTTCAGCTTCAAGAGCAAGAGTACCATTAATAATCAGTGTAGTATTACCGGTTTCACCATCATATAATACTGCAATAAATATTGAGTTGCCTATTGAACCTTTAAATGAGTAGTTTGCAGTTTTCTGAGTTAGAGTATTATTTGTGTGCAGAACATTTATTATATATGGAACGGTTGTACTTAGGCTTGTCTTTCCAATAGTCATTCTTAGAGGCGTGAGTGTTGTACCCCTTTGATAAACTGTACGTGTACCTTCAACTTTATTATTTTTATTAAACCAGAATAGTATACTATAATGCTTGCCCATACTTATTGTAATATTATCTGGGTCACTAACATTAATAAAATTATGTACAGAAGAGGTACTACTACCACCACTAAAATTGTAACATCCACCGATAGTACATCTTTTTGTGAAAAATTCAGGGAATCTTCCATTATTACCTGGACCCAATGAACCAGCAATACCCTTTAAATTAACTTCCAGATTATTACCACTAAAATCAAAGATAGTCCTATTAGTCATATTATTAAAATTATCCTCTGAACCATAAATGACATCATTGAAAGGAAGATTCAATAGAGTAATAGAGGAATGATTAACATACCAATTATAACTAACATTATTGACAGCTACAAGTTCATCACCGTCATAATCAGTAAGACCTGTTATATTAGCAATAAGGTCATTAGTAGGTGAAGGAGATGATGGGAGAATTGAAACACTGGAAATATTTGGAGCATTATTTGCAGTAAAAGAAAAATTTGAATTATTCAGTATACAATTATGATCAGAGTTACAAACTTCAACATTCCAAGACCATGTGCCATTACCTATACCACTTACATTAATTGAATTAATAGAATTAGAATTTATTGCTGAAAGATTTGAATTATTAGCCTTAAAGACAAGAGTGCTCCAATTACCATAAATAGTAGCGTTCTTAAGATACAAATATTCTAAAGTAGTAAAATTAAAGGTCATGCTAAATTTAGGATTAATAATAACCTTAGAACTCCTAGGGTTGACAAGCACAGGCCTTAATATAGGAATTACAGAATTAGACATAATCCTAGAACCATTAAGGCCATCATTATCAATAGGGACAGCAGAGACATTCCAAACTTCATTTGCTTTTAGTTCATCCTTAACAATAAGACTATAATTACCAATACCATTATTATAAATAGCATTAAGCTGATTAATAGAAAGAGTTCTGTTGTATATCTGGAATTCATCAATAGTACCATTAATGCTTAGAGGATATGGTCCAGATTCATCATCAATACCACTACCTGCACCACCGGAACCAATATATGAAACTATATCCTTGTTTGTATTATTTATAATACCTTCCATTGGGAAAAGATCAGAAAGACTCTCGCTTGAACCATTAATAAATAATGTAACAGTATGCCCATTTACAGATTGAGTTAACCTATTAGTTATTGCTATAAATTTCTTACCAGGATTATTTGTTCCTGGTATACTAATATTGAATGTTATACCATCATTTTTATAACTATTCCATATGCTTATCTGGAATTCTAATTCATTAGCACCTACCTGAGAACTAAGACCCACAGCAACCCAAATACCCTGATAGGATGGATCTTGGTTTTGAACTCTTTTATAGATCATATAATATTCATCTAGAACTGTTAAATTCCTACCATCAGGATCCCACCAAAAAGCTATAGTGAAATTATCCATACCGAGAGTCAAATTCCTAGGATCACTTATGTTTATCCAACTATATGAACTTAACCTATAACATCCACCAATAGTACAGTTATCAGATGTGTAAGTAGTCCCATTTCCTCCGTCTATCTTTGCATTCAGATTATTGCCACTAAAATCAAAAGACGTCCTCTCATCAATAGAATACTTATTATTAGTAAACGGCAGATTTAAAACTGTTATAGGAAGATTATTTCTATACCAATTATAACTGACATTATTAACCCCAGAAAAAGAATTCTCATCAGGATCACCTAACCCTGTTATATTAGCAGTGAGGTTATCATCTATCAATGGGAGAGTAGGCAGAATACTTATATTTGTCATATTTGGAGGCCTGTTCAAAAATAACAATGAAGATTTGTAAATTATTGTGTCACGACTACTTGGGCTGTTAAAATATGTTGAATTTACAGTAATATTAAAAGACTGCCCGCTGACAAATTTCGGAGCATAAAGAAAAGGTGGAAAAAATGTGCTTAGATTAACCTGATATATATTAGAACAACCAGCAGAACCGTTATAACCATTACCTAAACTAATAGTTCCCTCCCATGCCCTAACATTATCAACATCATTCCATATCAATTCTTCAGAACTCTTATTCTGGCAATACCATTCAGACGCATTATTAAAAAACTGAAGGATTGACATTGAGGAATGATTCAATATATTTGTTGTAGAACCTGTAGTGTTAGTCAATGTTACATTAATGAAAATAGAATTATCAACACCAATAAAATCACCAACATTAAATTGCAAAGTAATATTACCCCCAATAGCCTCTGAAGGAATATAGACTATTGTTTTATTAGAAGAAACATTACCAACAATAAGACCTGTCTTAGCATTGTTAAAAAATAAAAGAGAGAATACAAATAATATTATAACAAAAACAGATATTATACCAAGATTTTTATTAGAAATTTTAGATTCTGTAATATTATTTAATTCAATATTTTTCTTATGAATAAGAGCAGTATATTTATTTAATAAGTATTTATCATTAGAATCAATTATATTATCTTTATGAGACTTTAAAATATTAATCTCCTCATTCAATTTTTTAATCTTATCAAACTTTGAAATTTTCAATTTACACGCCCTTTTATATTAAAGGAATATATTCGTGAATATTTAAAAATGTTTACTATTAATAAAATAAAAGAAAAAGAGGTTTAAACGTCTTCAATACCCTTTTCTGTCACTTGAAAAATAGCTTCAGTGTCAGGCAAATGAGGAGCATCAATCATTTTAGCAACTCTAGTACCTTTCTTACCTTTTCTCAAGTAAACACGGTATGTTGAATTGTGTCCAACAATATGCCCTCCAATAGCTGCAGTAGGGTCACCAAAGAAAGTATCTGGCTTTGACATCACCTGATTTGTCACATAAATCGCAACATTATAAGAAGTTCCAAGTTTTTGTAATGCATGCATGTGCTTGTTCAATTTCTGCTGTCTATCAGCTAACTGACCACGTCCAGAAAAGTCTGCCCTGAAGTGAGACATCAAAGAATCCACAATAACCAATTTTATATTATTACCCTCTTTAATCAAGTCCTCAACTTTCTCAGCAAGAAGCATCTGATGGTCTGAATTAAAACATCTAGCAACTTTAATATTTTTTAGTGTTGTGCTAACATCTAAACCACGACCTTCACAAATCTGTTTAATCCTTTCAGGTCTAAAAGTTGATTCAGTATCAAGCCAGACAACCATACCCTCAGCACCACCTTGTTCTCTAGGCAATTGAGTGCTAACTGCTAACTGATGAGCAATGGAAGATTTACCTGAGTTATGCGACAAAATCCCATTAGCAATAAAACTATGAGTTTCAGGAACTTCAATATCATACACTTTGCCAAAGGGATTTTCCATCAATATAATCTCTTTTATTTTATTATAATTGAATGGACTATTTACATGCCTTTTATAGCTATTCAAGACTTTTTTAATTCCATCTCTAACTCTTAAAGTCTTATTACCAACCTCATCATAGAATTTGTTAATAGATTCTTCCTGAGTTATATGCAATTTATGTTCTACAAAATTCTTGCCAGTAAGTTTTGAGGTCTTTTTAGACGTAAAATGGTTGATCCACGATTTTATTCCCAACTTAGTCAGAAGAATTTGAACATCTTGAAGCAAACCAAGACTCGAACTTTTCAACCCAATATCCCTCCCATAGTTAGGCAATTTATATTTGTAGATTAAAAGCTGGCCATTAGAACTTACTCTCGTATGCTCCCTTTCTCTAACTGTCAAGTCTAAAAGAGCGTGTCCTTCGCTATCATATAATGCTGCTAAAAATTCTGTTACAACATCTTTTGGAGACTCAAATACCTGCTGAGGAACTCTTTTTTTTGGAGCTAATTCATATAGATTATTAAACTGTCTCATAAATTCTCCCACCATTACAGAATCTATAGCCCAAGTTTCAGTGGAAGTTTTGTCTGTTCTCCTATAATTACTTTCCAAACCAAAAACTTCTTTAACATTAGTCTTCCAATCATCTAATAAAACCTTAGTTTTAGATGCATAACTTAACCTGTATACATTCCCAGTGTCAGTAAGATGGGGATTTGTTTCTTTCCAACCTTCACCAACTAAATACCCTAATATTTTAGAAAGTCTAGGATTTAGTTTTTTAGGAAGATCAACTTTTACACGAACGTTTTTACTTGGAGTTATCCCACTTAACTTAACTTCTTCTTTACTAAATTCATAATCGTTTACTATAACTAGATTATCATCAACTGTTAAGTCCTTTGCTTCAATCCATCCTCTATCAGTCATTAATGGATGATTCGGTGTAACAGATAATTGTCTACCATCATTTAATATTACTTTCAAGACATGGTTGCAGTCATAAATAAATAGGTTAGTCGCCTTCACCTTAATTATTGAATCTTTTTCTCTTGTTAACACATCAATATTAATAGGATATGTACCAGCACTTTTATTTCCTGCAATATTACCAATAGGGACAACCCTACCATCTGCTAATGTTATCCTAGCATCTGGAGTAAGACAACCAAACTCGCCATAACATTCAGTAATAGCACCACTCTCAATACCACCACCAAACAAAGCATCAAGACCTTTAGCACATGTAGTTATTTTCATAATATTTTTTCTTTTTTCGAAAACTTCCTCACCAGACTCGAAACCCATATTCATAGTATCACGAGCAGCCTTGATAACTTTACGAGCAGTAGCCTCAGTCAAACCACCAGCCTCAACTAATTCACCTGGAGATGCAACAGCTAAAGACAACAAAGTATCAAAACCAGATTCTTTTAATTTTTCTGCAGTTGCAGGACCAACACCTGGCAGATCTTCAACTGTCATAACATTTTGTTTTTTTACTGGTTTAACTTCTTCCATAGTCTCCTGAACTTGTTCTAATATTTCAACTTTTCTACTCATCTTCATCATCTCCTTCACCTTCTTGTGCTAATAATAAGTCTTCCTGCACCTTCTGCAAGACAACAAGAACCCTCTGTATGTCATTTCTTCTCAACTGGATTGTACTGTCTCTCCAGATATTTTTTTCTTTATCATGCCAGCTCTTTCTTAAGCTAACAGTCTTAAAAGAAACAATATTCCCATTCACTTCTCTATCATTCTCCCAGATAGCGGCTTCTAACTGACCTGACCTGTACTTTTTTATTGGTTTTGCCATAGTTTTCCTCCATTCCTTATCGGTTTTTTTTCAATTTTGTTTGTTTAAAATAAAACATCAACAGAATTCATAAACTTAAGTGAAGGATTATTGGAAAATCCAGGCACTTTATCGGAAATTTGTTTCGGGGGAAACTTTTCCTGTTAATGTCTTATCACGACCAAACTAAATATAGTAATAAGGAATTTAGTATATAAACCTGGCGCGCAAGTTTGTCGTGTCCAGTGGAGAGAAGGCATTTTAAAGTGGTTCCACAGGAAATCAACTGTCCTATAGAAAAAATTTTATAAACAATTAAATATCTAAAAACTCTATGAAAGAAGAAGAAATTAGTATAGAATTATATCTTAAACATAATATCATATCAAGAGAGTTCAGAGAGAATTTAATAGAACATCTAAAAAATAATAAAGAGCTTGATATAAAAAAATTCCAGAAGGAATTTGATAATGAGAAAAAAATAAACATTTCAGAAAATTCGAATATTTTGGAAGCATATGAACTAGTTTATGATGCTACAGAATACCTAAACAGGAAAATGGATGATCCAGGATTAGAATTATTAGATAAGGCTTTAGAATTAGATCCTGAAAATGAACAAGCATTAAACATAAAAATGGATGTTATACAAAGTCATAATAAACCTGATGATGCTGAAAAAATAGCTGACAAATTAATAAACATGAAGTTTCTGAATACTGAGATATATGTTAATGCGTACAAAATAAAAAGCTGTGTATTGTTAACTAAAGGATTTGAAACAAAAAACAAAAATTTATTAATAAAATCTTTAGATTGTTGCAATAAAGGATTAAAAATAGAAAGTGATGATTATGATCTTACAATTCAAAAAGCAGGAATATTATTCCAATTAGGGAGAAAAGAGTTTAATGAGTATCTAAAAAAAGCTTCTAAAATAGATAAGAAGAGAACAGAACTGTTTATGAAACATTATTGGATAGATGAAAAAATAATATAAATCAACGAATAATCTCATAATCATCATTGCTAGGATTAAAATATTCCCTCAGCCAATAACCAAAAGTCCTAATATAACCTTTACTATCAAATCTTCTTGTAGAACTTATAACATGATTTTTAAGTATGATAAAACGCCCTTTCTTCTTTAGTAAACGGACAAAATGACCATCCTCACCTTTCTTTAATTTTTCATTAAAACCATTATATTTGAAGAAATCATTTTTTTTACAGAAGATAATACCATTGCTGACACCAAAAGGACATAAAATATTATTCTTCAAAGACATCATAAGCCTATGTTTAAATTTATTATTAGAGGGCTTAATCTTACAAGTGCCGACAATTATCTTATCAGATACTTCATTAATTTTTTTAAGAACATCTTTAGTCAGATGAGTATCAGCATCAAGAAAAACAAGAATATCACCAGAAGATTTCTTAGCACCAAGATTCTTAGGTCTTGTAGGACCATTACGTTCTTTATTTAAAATAACTTTATCAGAATGTTTTTTAGCAATCAAAGGAGTATTATCAGTACACCCATCACATACAACAATAATCTCAAAATCCTTGAAAGACTGAGACTTAATAGACTTAATAGTATCTAATAAATATTTTTCTTCATTACATGCAGGAATAATAATACTAATCATAACATAAATATAATTTATTTGTTTTATAAATATTATGAAGAGTACTTTTTCCTGTTTTTAATCATATTATACCATTGCCATAAAGAAAAAATATAAGAAATAATTATACAATAGTAAATATATAGAATATTAATCTCAACTACTATCAAAACTAAAGCAATATATACAAAAACAGCAGCAAGTTTAGCTGGCAGAGGAGCTGAGTATTTGTAAAGATTCAGATTCTGGATCATAACTAAACTGATAATCTTTGGAGAGATAATAATCAAAGCTAAAGAGAATAAAATATAATCAGCATTAACCAAAGACAATAGAGATACAACCATAAAAGAGGCATCAGCAACAGTATCAAACTTAGCACCAAAAGATGTGACCTGATTAAATCTCCTAGCAAAAAAACCATCAAAAAAATCAGTTGATGTTATAATAATTATAAATATCAAAGACATGAAAGTATTGTGTAAATTAATATAATATACAAGAAATGGAAGTAATAAAATCCTCAATGATGTAAATAAATTCGGAATATTAAAAATTGATCTTTTCATTGAACAACCCTCAGAACAAATAATGATATCACTACTCCCAATATTGCGCCAGCTAAAATATCAGAAAAGAAATGTTTTTTAAGACGCAATCTTGAATAAATCAAAACCAAGGTACAGAATGATAAAAATAATGTTAGATAAAGATTATTAAAATATTTTGATAATAATATTAGTATAATAATCCCCCTTGATGAATGAGCACTTGGAAAAGATGAAGAATCAATCTTAGAGAAAAAAGAATTAAACTTTTCCTTAACAGGCCTGTTCCTAAAATAAAAAGTCCTTATGATCATGATAATAAAATAAGACAATACAACAGCAACTAATAATTGCAAAGACAATAGTTTTAATCCTATAAGATAAGCAAATACTATCAAAATAAAGACAAAAACATGACTACCTAAAGCACTAGCGTCACGAAAAGCTGATTCTATCCTCTCATTTAATAACATAATAAAACTAAAATTAAGAGTTATATAAAACTATTCATAAAATATTCAGAATATTAAGTATAAAATAAGCATTAGCCAACATGATAATAACAAATAAAAAAGATTCTATAACATGACCAGTAGTAATAGGACCCTGAATCCTGAAAGTAGAGAAAGGATGCAAGAAATTAATACCCTCCTTAGTAACACAATCACCTAAGAGATGAGAACAATAACCTACAACCAAAGCCAATCCTAAGAAAGGCATCCCAAAATACTGAAGAAGGAAAAAACCAATCAAAGGAGGAAAAATAGAGTGGAAAAAACCACGATGTTTAAAGAATAATGAGATAGGAATAGACAAGAAAAATAATTTCCTCCCATACTTGCTTTTAGGATGGTCAATATCAGGCAACCCACTAAGGATAGTAACTAAAGGAATAAACAATAAAGGATAAGGAACAGAAAAGAATTTTACAACCAATAATGATATAAGAAAACCAAATGCTAAATGAGTCTTGAACATCATAAATTATCACATCTTTTAAAAGAAGAAAGCTCTGGTATTTATTAAAGGTTTTCAATCTGATAAAGAATCAACTTCATTCTCTTTGAACATTTATAATATGCAACAACACTTAATAATATAACAAAAAGTGTGACAAACAACCCAATAATAAATAGTGAATTCTTTAATAACAAAATATTCCCGAAAAAACCAAGAATACCTGTAGTTGTAAGAGCCAAAAATATGCCTGATTTGTGAGATTCGTGATTATATTCAAGATCCAGAACATTTTTCTTTAATTCTATTTTTTCCATTTTTAGTCAGTAAATAATATAGCAGCACCAAAAGCACTAATACCAAAACCTATTATTAATGGTAATAATTCTCCTTTAAAATAAACTCCAATACTAACACCAGCACACATTAAGAAAATACCACCAAATATTTTAAAAAATTCCCTCCAATTAAAACTTTTTTCATGATTTAGTTCGTGATTAACCATGATAATATATTAATTTTAAACTTTATAAGTGTTATGTGAAAAATATTGAAAAAATTGCGAGTATAACATTAAATTTTTTAGTATAAGATATAAATTTAGAACTTTTCTATACCCTCATTCTTTGCAACAGCTGCCCATTCATTTAATAATTTCTTATAGTCTATTATACCTCTTCCGCTATTTAATGATATTATTGGAGCATATCCAAATTTCCACATAGTGAGTTCATATTTTCTAATAAATTCAGCATATCCCATTTTCGCAAGAGCATTAAATTCCATATTATGACTAAGATTAAGATAGATTATAGAATAAAACATGTGAAAACCTATAGTATGATAACTAATCTCAGTATAGAGTTCTTTATTATTTCCTTTAATATTATGAAGTATCTCATTAAAGATTTTCTTATTATGCTTAGCATCAGAATAAGCCATATTATATAAATCAAAGAAAAGATCCCTATCATAAACTTGACAATCCTTGTAACCTTCATAATATATAGCTAAACCTTCAGATTTTAAACCACTAAAATAAATATGAATAACCTCTCTGAATCTCATAATTTTTCTATCAATAGTCCAGAAACTTAAATCAAAAAATTTAAAATGAGATTTTAAGATATTACTCTTATTCATATAATCCCAAGCATGAGCTAATTCGTGAAGCAAAGTAAATTTAATACTTTTTAAATCAATATCATCAAAAATATTTAGGCGAATAATAACCTTGCCTTTCATTATGGCATATGTCTTAATGCTACCATGAGATTTCTGATTTTTATTATTTAAAATGAAAGTTATCCCTGGCAGTTTTTTAACAATATTTTCTGAATTTAATACTTCATAGATTATATCATTAACTTTATCTAAAATAAGTTTATTACAATAACTTTTATTTATTATTATATAATCTTTATTTCTTATAGAAAACCTTTCTTTTTTATCAAACAAATTAAATAATCCCATAAATCAATAAAATATTAACTAATAATAAAGTTTACTAATTACCTTCCAATTCAGCCAAAAGCTTAGCAGGATCCAAATCCTCAATAGAAGAAGCAATCAACTCAGTCCTAGCAAACATCTCATTCTTGGAAACTTTACCTTTTACAGCAATCTGCCTTCCTTTATTCTCATGTTTAACAGCATCAAAACCAGATTGAACTTTACCAATAATCTTTTCAGCAACATCACGGAAACAAACCATCCTAACATTACCAGTGCCATCATCAAGAACAATATTAACAATAGGAACAGACTTAGGTTCTACTTTATTATGCTCCTGACAATTGAAAAAATCATTATTGAATAAAACTTTACGATTACAAACAGGACATGCCTGATAGAACTTAGGCTCGAAAACTTCAACAATTGTACCATAAACTTCGACAAAATCATTAGGCTGAAGATCTTTAATAGTCTTCCTAGAAGATGTCATATTTATCTTTATTTCTGGAACTGTCTCGTTCTTAGGATTAATAATAAGCTGAGACTTACTACCTAAATGAAGTTCAGTATAATTCTTATTATTTACTTTAGAGTAAGCATTATTAATCTTGACAATATTGCCTTCCTGAAGTTCTTTCATCTCTGAAATTATCTTTTCATCCCAGACAACAATCCTAGTACTGCCTGTCTCATCACCTGCTAAAAATGAACCTATCCTCCCCTGACGTTTATCAGTCTTGAATTCTTTGGTATCATAAATAGTCATTACTCTTGCTATAAGATTAACAGAATTCAAACCAGGTTTAACTTCACGAATCTTAAGAGCCTTACCAGGTTCCATAATTGTATTATCAAATAGTTTAACACTTAATTCATTAGCAACAATATGAGCTGCACCCTCCCTAGATATCAAATCATGGAGATCTTTTAATTTCTGTTCAATCTTAGACTCAATCTGATCTCTAGGCAATGAAGTAGAACTAAGAATCTTACCAATAATATCCTCGTATTTTAGAATCATAAAAATTAATTGAAGAAATTAATATAAAAACATTGTGTTAATACTAAATAGTGAATTGCAATTATTGTGATGATTTGAATAGATCAAGCTGCTTCAATGGTTTAGAGTTATCAAAAGCCATCCTAATAGTAGAATATTTCAAAGGGAGAGTTAATTTAATTATATTACCTACCTGCTCAAATTCTATATTAGAGAAAGATGATACTAAAATATTATTACATGATTCATGATTTTTATTAATACAATTAACAGCAATAGAAGCATATAATCTATTATAAATCTCAAAATCATCTATATCTACAGAGAATTTAGGGTGAATAGTATAATAAGATGAAGCTAAAGGACTTGATTTAACAGGCTCAACATGAAATTTAACATCTGAATAAAGAACATTAAGTTCATTATCTTTAAAATCGAAACTAGATATCTGAAGATTATTAACAGGCTTTTCCAATAAAGACTTATAAGAGTATTCATCATCAGGCTTAACTTCATCAGGAATAAAACCAAAAAAATTGAAAGTTGATGATAATGTTATATCTTCAGGCTTGAATTCATTATAAGAACTCTTGTAAACTTTAAGATAAGAATTCATATCCTCAGAGAAAAGTTTTTTGAAATTCTCATAAGGATTGAAATCTTCCTTGCAGTGATTAATAATAAGGTAACCATTAATCTGGTCACAATCATCTGAAGAATAATATCCTCCATTATTGGCAATCCTATTATAAGCAGAATCAAAGCTCATATGAGAAGATTTATCTATATAATATAATACTTTTTCTCCTTCATCATAAACTTTTATCAAAGCAATAGAACTTGCACCAATAAGATCGTTCCTTTTAGCATTAGTAGAACTTATTGTATAAAATAATAGAGCCAAGACTATGAAAGATGTGAGAACAAACATTGGCATGAACAAATCTGCTTTCTTATTCATATTACTGCAAGATCCTCCTCAGTACAACTATTACAGTCGAGATATAATTCCATATTCAATAATGATTTATCCTTTAATGGAATATTAATTGATTGTCTATAATAATCAGAAGACGCAATAGTAGACTCCCTAATACTAAATAATTCTTCATCATTCCTTGATACAATAAAATTCCAGAAAGCATTCTTACGAATAGGAACTGGAAGAGATTTAATAATACTATTTATTTCAGGTTCTAATTTTTTTAATTGTTCTTTATCATCAATGTTATTAATTATTGATTCAGAAAGAGTGGATTCACCAATAGGAACATTAACTAATACAAGAATTTTAGAAGAATCAGAATAAGAATCAGCTTTTATAATCAAGTCAGGAGATTTACCAAAACCTAGGATTATGAAAAGGAAAAAATAGAATGTTAATATTATAATAAGAATTATTATAGAGGGAATCATTGTAAGACCCATACCGAAATCAGCACCTTTCTTACCCAACAAAATTAATCACCTCAGTAACAAGGAAACCTAATTTTTTATTATCATCTGAAGAATATAAAATAGGATCAATCCTTTGAGAGCAACGATATTCAGGAATAGACTTACAAACAGGATAACCACTCTTAGTCTTAACAAGATAACCCTCCTGCCTTACAGTCAAAGATTTAGCTGATTTAACTTCATTCTTATCTTTATCTAATAAAGTAATCCTGTAACCCATATTTGATTTAGTAAAACAAGAGGCAAGTTTTTCATCTGAAATTTTCTTGACATCAATAGTCATAGGATGAACATTAGAGTCTGATAAAGCAAGACAGGAATCAGAATACAATAAGTCTTTAGTTAAAATATAAGTCTCTAAATTGTGAGTATTAATATCTTCATTAAGATAATTCCAAGCAACAATAGCAATAAAACCTGATACTATAAAAACTGGAATAAACTTTATGAAAAGCTGCAAAAAGTTTCCAGCATCAGCCCTTTTGTTCATTTTTAGATAAAACCACCCTGTCATTCATAATATTATCATTAACAACTAAAAAATTATTCTTACCACAATAAGATTTAGAATTTAAAGTATCACCTGGTTTTTTAGATTTTACAAAAACAGTACAAGTATCTTTATCAAAATTAACAGCAAGATTATCCTTGAAATTTAAAGAATAAACAACATCATGAGGAGAAGATTTAACAGCATCATAAGTCATTGCAACCTCACGAGCAGTCATATGAATATCATGAAGTTCGCTATTCTTTATCCTTGAATCAATAGCAAAATAAGTAATGATCAAAAAAGTAAAGAGTATAAGATCTATAACCCAGACTAACTGCAGATCTAAAATATCACCTTTCTTGTTCATGTTGCACCTGGTTTAACTGATAAGATAAAATCATTTGAAAAACCATCAATATCTGCTGAACATAAAGAATTCTTTTCAGTATCTTTAACGCATGATAATTGAGATGAATGCCAATCATCAGTCAAATAATAAATAGCAGGTTCATCATTGATAAGAGCTAACTTTTCTGAAGGAATATTTAATACAACATGAGCAAAGGCAACAGCATTATTATCAATAAATTCTGGATTAGACTTAACAGAAGACAAAGGAAGATCCTCAACAGGTTTTATTATTTTAATAGAAAAATAAGAAGTAAATCCTGGAACTATAGTTACACCAACAGGATTAAATTGTTCTGGCTGCTTAGACTCTACCAAAGGAATAAATGAATTTACTTCAGTGCTCTTAAATTCCAGAGTCAATGAATTAACAATATTAGATTCATCAAAAATCTTAAACTGTTCAGAATAAGAATACAATATTGGTTCTGGTTCTTTCTTATCACCAATAGGATTAATCAACAAAGTCTTGCCATCTTTAACAAATTTCAATATAAGATAATCCTTAAAATCAGAAGTCTCAAACTGCTGAGAATTAATAGCATTAAAATTCTTTAAGATATAACAAGAACTCTGCCTGCAAAGATCATCTTCTATATTACAAAGACATAACTGAGATTCAGAATTAATATTGAAAGCAGGCTTAATCTTACCTAAACCTTGAGATAAAGTAAAACTGACAAGATTACACTCTTTATTATAGAATGGAGATTCAGAAGATGATAATTCAGAAGAATCAAATTTTTCAAGAACAGACTTAATATTATTCCATTCTGCAATATTAGAACATTCATTACTAGATTGCTGACCTGGAAGTAATTTAATTAATTTAGGAGCTGCTATAAAAACAAGACCAATAATAAACATAACAGCAACAATAATACCTACAAGTATTTCAGGAGTAACACCAAGAATTGCTTTCTTCTTCATTTCAATACCTCTTTTATAATTTAATAAAGAAAATTTAGTATATATTACTTATGGTTTAGCATCATTAGTCAAGTTAATAACATTATCAACCTGCTGACCAAAATTAAACCCTAATTGAGAACCATACTTAGAGATAAATAATATAATAAGAAAAGCAGCAACTAGAATAATAATCAAGATAACAATAGTATTCAAAGGCAAAGATTGAGCTTTTTTCATTTTAACTGCAACTAATATCGCACTCAACACCTAAGTCCCCAGTCTTAACAACACCCCTCTTCTCTTCAGAAGATGAAATTGTCAAATCTGCATTACTAACAGAACCACATTTAACTTTTTCAGGAGCTGTACTTGGATTAGAGTCAGTATCCACAATATAAGTAGATGTACAATAACTAGACTTAGCCTGAGATGAACCAGGAAGATTTTGAGCATTCTCACAACTAGACTGACAAGTCTGAATTGTAAGATCCAAAGCCTGACCACCAGCCTGACCACTAAAAATATCCTTGAATTTATTGCCTAAACTATTGAAACCACCAGCAAAGAAAGCTACAATAATAACTAAAACAACAAGAACTATGATACCAACAATAATAACATTCATTGGCATACTCTGACCTTTTTTGTTAAACATTAAATCACCTAAAATATTCTCATCTAAGATTATATATAAAGGTTTTGTTTATCGGATTTTATCCTGAACAGCAACACATACAGAACCATCATCATAAGAATAGAAATCAATAGTTGAGTAATCATTAAAGATTAAACCATTAAATTTACCTGACAATTCTTTTGAAGGGTTATTGAAACTATTAAGTATACAAGATATCCTGAAATCAGCAGATTTAATTTTTTCATTCTTGTAATAAAGATTTAAGTTTGAAGATTCAGCTTTTAATAAATAATCAGAAGGCAATGACTGAATAAAAGCCGCACATTTATTATTATCTTTTTTATTACATTTATCAAATGATGAGATAACAGAATCAAAATTGTTAAGAGCCTTATCAACATTAGGAATAGTAGAACATCTAGCTAAATCATTAATTTTATTCAATAAGAAAGTCCTCTGTTGATCTTTTTTGTAAATAATACCTTTAGAGAAATCAATCTTGTTACGTCCTTTTAAGTCTGCCGTAGTATAAAGATCAGATGATTCAAGATAGACTTTATCTGTAGTCAGGAAATCCTTAAAATCCAATGAAGTATCAGAAAGCATTGTAGGATCACCATAAGCAGTATTCTCAACAAATAACTTATCATCACCAATATTAACCTCAATAGAAGTGATATCAGAACCATCAACAGCAGACAGAGAATAATCATTAACAACACCACCAGAAATAGTTGCTTTCTTGTGAAGTTTAATTATAGAATTATCATTAATATTTGATATTTCAACAACAAAACCTTGAGGGATATTAGTATTTCTTATAGGACAATAACAATTAATATCTTTAGAATATTTACATGATTGATAATCACTAACAATATGGTCAAAGAAAAGATTCCTAATTTCTGATATAGACTTATCAACAATAACATCAGAAGATGAATTGCCAAAAATTGCAACTTTTAGTTTACCATAAGCAGGAGTAACCCAAAAAAGCAACAATAAGAATGCAATAAGGATTATTGCCCATTTAACAATTTTTTCAAGGGGGATATTCATATTACCTGCCAAACCTCAACAAATCAAAAACTTTAGTGACTGAAGCAGAAGAACTTTTCTTGAACATAAATATTAAACCAATAATGATAAAGAGAGCAATCAATACTATCAATAGCTTGATTATAGACTCGAATTCGAAATCAGCTTTTTTAAATTTCATGAAGCTAAACCTCCAGAACTACTATCTTCAAGCCTTCTAGAATTATCTGCAATATCTACAGGTTGTGAAGGAACTCTAATATCATCAACTTTTTCATTACAGAGACTATTAACTTGTTCAGCATTTGCTACAGTAACAGCTGAAGGGAATGGTTTATCTCCCCAAATAATTCTATAAGTACCTTTACCAGTATCATAAGCTGTAAGACCCCAACCAAGAATAGGAACAACTTTAAGACCTTTTTCACCTAAAACTTTTCCAATATTAAGAAGAAAAGCTTCAGATTTACTAGCTTTAGCAGCAGAGCTGCCAATATCATTCAAGACACTCTTCCAAGGAAGATCATTCTGTGCAGCCTGAATACCTGATTTAAGAGCTGAACTACCTGTACCTGCAGCTATATCCCTTGAAGTTTCAGCAGCATCCTGCAAATTATTTTCAATAGATGTATCAGTTTCAAAACCTGTAACTTCACCTAAAATCTGAGTGAATTTCCTTCCAGAAAATGCAACATAATAAACATAAAGATTATTGTCAATAACAATATCAGAATTATCAACCTGAATATTAGGAACTTTCCCATAATCAATCAATTGAGCATAAGTTTTATCCTGAATAATACCTATCTTCTCATCTTGCAAGAATTTTTTAAAATCCTTAAGGACAACTTTATCATTCTTTATCTTATCTTCAAAAGCAAACTGCCTGCAAGAGAAACAGAAAACATCTCTATTAATATTATCAATAAAATCTATTTTACCATTATTGAAAGCATTATAGCAATCAACCATAGAATTCGCAATTTCATAATATAATTTAGGGGCTTTATCATTATTCCATTCCAAATCTTTTTCATAAACAATGTAGGGTTCATCTAATTCAGTAATAGGAGGTCTGTCTGGAATAGGTATAGAAGAACCTGCAATAGGAATACTATTAACAGCACTTTTTTCATTAACCCAAGACTGGACAATAGCAATATTAGAAGCGCTAGAAGTTCTTTTGTAAGCAGCATAACCTGTTGTACTAATAAAAAATATTATTAAAACTGTAATTATCAAGTATACAAGCTGCTCTTTCTCTAAACCTTTTTTATTCATATTCCTCTAAACACTCCGTCAATTATTTTATTTTTAATAATCAAGAATCCAAGAGCTAAAAGAATAACAGCAGAAATCAATAATACAATAAGCCATAAAGGCATACTATCACCTTTTTTATCCATAGAATAAATAAAAGAAGATTCTATTTAAAGCTTTTCAGACTAGTTCACCTTGTAAAATACCCTGAGCCATGAAAGTAAATAACAAAGTAACAATAAAAGCAATAATGGCATATAATAAAAAGCTCTTACCAAGATTTTTACCTAATAAATATTGTTCGTTGATCTTATCAGAACCATTCTCAATACCATTCTGTAAAATAGTCAAAACAAAAGCTAATTCAACAACATAAATACCAACAACCAACTGGAACCAGTAACTAGGAATAATACCATTAACTGAGAATAAATCAACAAGAGCAGTCAAACCACCAGCAGAACCAGCAACATCAGCACTACCACCCTCAAAAGAGGTAACTGAAAGACTCATATTAAGTTTTACAATAATATTAACAACCATAGCAGAGATACCAACAACAATACCAGCAATAGCAGGAGTCAAGAAAGATATCTGAGCCTTCATAGAAGAAATAACCTCAGCCAATAGATCTTTCAATCTCTCAGAAACTTTGTGAATCCTCTCAATATAAGTAGAGATACTAATCAAAGACTGAGAGACAATAGATGGACCTTTACGAGAACTTTCCAATAAAACTTCCATTGAACTCTCAATCAAAGGTGATGGATAAGACAAAATTGCACCATTCTTAGGATTAAATAAAGCTTCATTAATACCCATACCCAACTGCCTGATATTAGTATCAACAGCTTTGAAGAAATTACCAGAAGGAGTGCCTTCCAAAGTTTTAGAAACACTACTAAAAGCCATCTCAGTAGGAATACCATCACCAATCCTGTTACCTAACTGGAAAAGAGCTGATGAAAACTCGGTAAAGGACCATAAACAGAATTCTGGAAATTAATAAACCCAAAAAAACAACCTAACTTACCTAAGTCAATATCATTAGATAAACAAGCAGAACCATCAACAGCAGATGGAGGATTTAAAATATTAATTACTAAAGGAAATAAACCTATAATTATGAAGAACGATGCAATCATGAAACACAACCAGAAAGGATTGAAACCTCTCTCATAAACAGAATTGATAATCTTAGAGTTACCATAACCAGTAGGTCTTCTAGATAAGATATTCATACCAAAAATATAAACCATTAATGGCAATACAATATTATAAATGAAAGCAAGATGATACCACTTAACCAACCCTTGAAGGAAAGCACCTAACAATGGGAATATAACTAAACCAAGAATAGGCAAGATAACGCCTAACATGTGCAAAGTGGTAATAGGACTTTTAATTTCCTGAGCATAGTGAAGCATCTTCTCATAAGTCCCTTCAAGAATAACACTTAGAGATTTATCCAACAGGTCTAATCTTCTAGAATCAGATGGTTCATACAAAGAAGATTCAATAAGATGAAATGAAGTAACAAATTCTAGATTATAATGTCTCCAAGATTCAAGATAATTATCCAAAGATTCCTTAATAGTTGAGAACTTACGAGTTTCCATATCCCAAAAAATCTTTCTCAAATCCAAAGATAAAGGAGCGTCAATATGTTGAGCTGCAAATTTAATAGCGTGTTCAAGATTAGAAGTATGTCTCATGTAGATTACAACATATAAAATACATGTAACCATCTGATTGCTAGCCTGAAGACGCCATCTAGTTGCAATATAAATAGGAATCCTAGGAAGATAAACAAAAGATAATAATCCAGTAATTAAAAAAACTAATAAAGTGAAAATTGGAAAGTTCGCGAAATCCATACCCTGAAGAGCAAAAAGCTGTCTCTAAAGATGAAAGAATCTTAGGAGAGGGACTGAATTTAATAACACGTTCAGCAAAATTACACCATTGTTCATAACTAGAACGTTTAGAAGAAGTAATCTCATCACGAAATTTAGAGTATTCATTAGAGAAAGAAGCATCTGAAGAGTCAGAAACTTGACCTAAAGTATCCTTATCAACATGATCATTAATCTTCTTACGATATTTATTTAGTATATCATCAGGATTTTCAGACATTTATTAATACCTCTTTTTAATAAAGTAAAGAACTATGATATATATAAAGATTAATAAAAAAAAATAAAAAGGTTTATTCTAATTTACAGCAGAGTGCCTTATTATATGTTTTAATGGAACGATAATATTGAGGGCCTATTAATGCAGGATTATCAACATCACTAGAATCATATATTGCAGGACCACCTAATACACTGTTACAATCATCTTTTTCAAATGTTTCTACAGTATTTATATCCACACCTATAGTTACATAACTAGGATTATTAGTCAAACTATACCAAGGACGATCAGGTATTCTCTGATAAACAGGAGATTGTATTCTATTATGTGTTTTTAATTCTGAAAAAGTACCCACACATCTATAACTAGGATTCATAGAACTGCAAGCTTGTGAAGCAGTAATACTCCTGTTAAAGTCTGCTCCTCTAATTCTAGGGTTAACAGCTGCTAAAATTGTTAAATTTGACTGAATATCAATAACATCACAAACAGGTTTAGCATACTTCATAGCTGAAGCAGACTGCGATCCAGTTACTTGTCCAGTAAAAGTTGTAACACCAAAAGAAACAATAAGAGCAACAAAAGTTGCAAGCAATAAAACATGACCAGTCTTTAATTTATTCATATAATCATCCCCTTAACATTTTTATATAATAAAATAAAGAACATATGATATATATATATATATATATCGATTCAAGAAAAATTATAATTGGATATTAAAAACATTCTGAATATGATCTTTCAATCTCTTCTCCCATTCAACAAAAATCTTTTCAGAGTCTAAACTACCAGAAGATTCACGAACAATATCCATCACCCTATGGAATTCATCATTCATGAAAATGACAGATTCAGCTTCCAATAAATCTGGGATATTATACTTAACAGAATAATCAACAATAGTTCTTTTAATCTTAGACCTTAAAACAATATTACTCCAGATAGCATTCCAGTCACCAGCCCATTCCTTAACAGAACCACCAATAGCTTTAATGATATCAGAATCACCATTAATCAATTCATCAGTAGGAAGCAAAGAATCAGTTTTAGAATCATAAACCATCAGATCAACAAAAGCACCTTCCTTAAGAGGATCTTCCTCCCATTGTTTACGAACTTCAGTAATCTGAGTAATCCTCCTGAATTTATGAAGACCATCAGCAGAACGAACAGGATTAGCAACAATAATAATATCAGCAGCCTTAAAACTAGTACGAGGAACTTGAAGATCATTAACAATCCTATCAAAAACACCATAAGGAGAATCACCATGAATAGTGCCAGCAACAGTATTAGCAAGAGCACCAGTACGCATAGCCTCAAAAAGAGCGAGCGCTTCAGTATTATGTAACATTACAGCTCCAAAACCTCCAATAAAGTTCTGACATGGTTCTACAGACAAGTCATAAACATATTCTCCTTCTTCTAGGTTTATTTCCTTTATAGATTTTACTTCATCTAAGAAAAATTCACCATTAACAAAGTTTTTTATTAAATCACTTCCACCACATTCATCAACAACCTTTTTAAGATAAAGCTTACCACATGAACTATATCTTCTTAAATGCCTAAATTTGTGTTTTAATATAACATGTTGTTCTAAAATTTTAGGGTCATAATTTACATTATTAAACTTGGTGTGAGAAAATCCTCTATTAATTAATTCTTTTTTGTATTTTTTAAAACCTATTTTACTAATGAATAATTCAACAAATCTTTTTTCTTTAAATTCTATAGTATATTGTTTATGCTTTCCTATTCCCCGAGGTTCTTTTTCATAAACTCTTGCTACAATACCTAAACTTAAAAATAAGTATAATAAACCATCTGCTAAATCTTTAGAAATTGTACTACAAGCAATTCTATTGCCAGAATATATCTTAGAAGTTTGTGAACCATCACCGTCAAAATAACCCTTAAAGAATTCACAAATTTTATCTTCAGATAATCCAAATATTATTGGAGGAACTCTTTTTTCTAAAGCTATGCGTCCACAATCAAGTTTTTTTATTAATAATCCTAAAATTTTATTATTTAAAGTAATTTGTGTAGAAATGCCTAAACTTTCTGTTTTTCTTACATATGGTGTTATACCAAATAATTTTTCAGACAGAGCTATTATATCTTTAATAATAATATCATCCCCATTAGAAAAAACAACACTACCTGATTCTTGTGTATAACCTTCTGCAACATAATATCCTAAGAATCTGCAAAAATCTTTAGTTAATTCTATTTCTGCAGGCAATGTACCACTTGTTCCTTTTTTAATCTGAAGAGTTTTAGTGTTTAAATTCTGATTAGCTTCTTGAGTTAATTTTTTAAAATCTGAAATTAAAATATTAGTGTGTTGAATTCCCGGTCTTAAGTACTGATATATATCCTGAGTGCAGGAAGAAATTTCACTAGCTTTCTTATACCCTATCTTTTGAATTATTTGTCTTAAATCCTCTTCATATCCTTCAAGCCTACAATTTTCATTTTCTAACATTTCAAATAAATTTATAGATTGAATATTGTTATAATTTGAAGGCAACTTTTCTGGTATTATAATCTTACTTTTTATACTTAAATTTTGACATTCTATTGGAATTATTCTAAAGTCTTTATTAGTAAACAAACTGTGATCTGGAGTTACAGTAATCTTTCTTCCAGTCCTTGTTATAACCTCCAATAATTTTTTTCTTTTAGGATGTTTAACAAAGGCTTTTAATTTTTTTAATTTAAATTTTAAATCAAAGTCCATTGAAGGGACATTATTAAAGCAGAATCACCCATACGCAAACTTGTTCTTATACCCTCATCAGCAGAAAGTTCAGAACCAGATTTTAATAATGCAGAACGAACTTTCATAGGCTGGATATTATAATTCATTTTAGATAAAGCACTAACCGGAAGCTCTGCAGTATTATGTAATATCATGTTATTACATATGAAACTTTCAGATTCTGGAATTGATAAATCATAAACATTAATCTCTCCTAATTCCAAGATATTTATTTCTAAAACTTCATCCCAAAAAATGTCAGAATAAGCTAATAATTTTAAATTTTCTATTTGTTTAAACTCCTGAATCTGTTCCTGCGATAATAAACTTTTAAGTTTCTCTCTGCCAACATTATTATCTCTTTTTATATAATCCTGTCCATTAAATATTCTTTCTTTTTTTATATATTCTTTCAATGATCTCTTAAACTCTAAATTTAAAGGAATAATATCTGTAGTATCATGTGTTGATATTCTCTTACATAATATGTTTAAATCTTTCTTCTTATAACCCTGCAATAACCCAATATTCTCTTTAAATGCAATTAAATTTTTAACAGAACTTATAGTAGAGTGATAAGTCTTATCTTTTTCTTTCATTTTGTTGTTTATTCTAAGATTTAATTCAAAACCTAGCAATAAAGTTTGTAAATCCTTCAATAATTGTCTAGAACATAAAGAAATTGAAATTTCATTTTTAGAAACATGCCCATCACCACTAATTAATCCTTTAATTACAAAAGAGATTTGTTTTTTTGAAAGATTAAATACCCAATTTGGGACTTTTTTAGTATATGCATCTCCTTTTAGTTCCAAAACTTCTCTAAAAATAGTTCTTAATGATGAAGAATTTATCATATGAGAACCTCCATCACTATGGATTTTAGTTTCAAAATTAAAATAATCTGCTACTTTATTTACAACATCACGATCTTCTATATCGAATGTGGAAAAGATAATAGATCTTTTATCATAACACCCATCTGCTAACCAAATACCTACAGAAGTCAAAATATCTTCGTTTAAATCAATAATAATTGGTATTCTTTCTGCATTTGAAGCATTTTTGAAATATAAATCTTTACAGTCTTGTATCTTTTTGTTTAAACAATCTAAATCTTTGAGTATTTTTATAGGTATTATACCTTTTCTTGCCCATCTTGGGACCATTGATCTTGTATATTTATGTTCTCTTGATAATTGTTTAATTTCTTGATAATTCTCTTTTATAAAAACCTTTAAACTTTCACCTTCAATAAAACCAGAACTTAATTTATCTAAATATTCCAAAAGATTTATTTTAAAAATATCTTTTTCATTAAATGGAATCTTTCTTGGTACAGCTATAAATGAACCTTTCCGAAGAGCTGTAGGTTTAATTTCACTTACTTCAGTATTCTCATCAAGAGAAAATAAAGAGTGGTCTTCTGTAACCTTGATAATTCTACCAGTTCTAGTTCTTATTTCATATATTCTCTTATTTACTTTATGTCTTATCAACCTTGTTGGTTTAGCCCATATTACTTTATTTTGTTTAGTTTTTGATAAAACTTCTATATTCTCATCATTACCTAAAACCTCTGAATCTGATAAATCATACCAAGACCGATATTTGTTTATACTTGAATCAACTAAGTTACCAATTGTAGTTTTTTCAATTTTATTACCTTTTTTAACTAAAATTTCAGCATCTCCAGTAACACTATCTTCAACAACAATAATTCTATATTTCCTCATAATTTCAACAAGAACAGAACCAATCAAACTTGTCTTACCAGAACCACGAGTACCAGCAATTAATAATGTTCTAGCACCATCAATAAAAAAAGATAATAACCCAGCACCAAGATCTGAGATCATATTATTTTTAATAAATAAGGCAAGAGTCCAAGGTTTATCTCTATGTCTTCTAATAGAAAAAGCCAAACCAGTAGGATTCAATGGTCTTGTGATAACAGCAATTCTAGCACGAGCACCAGGAATAGATAATTCAGTATCAAGAACAGGATTGGCTTCATCCAAAGGTCTAGCTGAAATTAATCTAAACTTAGAAGCCCAGCTCTCAACATCCTCAATAGAGGGAACAATATTAGTAATACACTCATCATATTTACCGTGAACAACAAAGATAGATGTAACACCAGCTGGACTGTTAATAGCAATATCCTGAATATTATCATCCATCAACAAACTTTCAATCAATCCAAATCCTACAGTATAACGAACTAAAATCTGTGCTAGTTCTTCTATCTCAGGATAAGTAAGAGAGATATTTTTATTATCAGCCAACTCAGTCAAAAGATCCTTACCAATATTAAAGAAAGTCTCTCTCATCTTCTCAACATCTAAAAATTCTTCAGCTTTAGGCTGGTGTTCTGATAAAACTTTTCTAGCGAGATCTAATAATTCATATTTATCTTCAGAAATCAAAAATTCAGGAGGGGTGATATGATATAATGGTTTGATATTATCTTTAGTGTTAAAAATCTGAATATTAACATTCTTTCCAACAGAATAAGAATCAAGCATCTGAGCATTCAAAGGTGGGGTAGAAATCAATCTTGTATACATAAAATCAGGAGTAATGGAAGGCTTGAATATAGACTTGTAAATATCCCTAGAACCTGTCTCGTAACCATCAATCTTATCTTTGCATAAAGATAGAAGCTTAGTATTAGCTAACAGATTATAAATCTCAGATAATAAAATAATATAAGGCTGCAATCTAATTTTATAATCTTCTGAAGAACTTAATAGATTAATTTTTTCTTCTCTCAAGAATCTTTTAGATTCAACAAAAGCGCCAATAGGATCTGTCTTTAATAAATTAAGGATAATATACTGGAGATTTTTTATCTTATTATTAGAATCTTCAATAGGACCAAAAACTTCTAAAGCTGCCTGAGATAAAAACTTTTTTTGCTTAATAAAATGATTATATATAGTAGCAATCTCAACTAGCAAAACAGTCTGGTGATGACCATATTCATATTTCTTCTTCTGATGAAAAATAATCCTGTTAACAGATGGGTTTTGTGACAAAGCCTCAATGACATAAGACATAACAAGAGCATCATCTTCTATAGAAGCAATCCTGGGATAAGAATCATAATTAATATGAAGAACATCCTCAGCACCATCCCTCTGAAGCTCGTAATCACCAGGCTTAACCTTTTTTTTGAACAAAACCATAAATAGATAGTTAATCGAGAATTTTTATAGGTTTCTAATCATTTAACACTTCTTAAAGAGGGTAAATTCTTTACTTCTGAATATATAGTTCCATAAGAATCTATAATATCACTTTTAATTTTAGAGGCTAATTCTGAATCATTAACTTCTTCTGAGAGTAGCTCTGCTAAGTTAAGTAAAGATTCATATTTTTGTTTAAGTTCAATTCCTAAAATTCTTTTTCTTTGTTCTAGTTTTTTAAATTTATCATTAGACATTGACAACTCAATTTCCAGATTACTAGCATAGACTCCATATAATGAAATAAGATTTTTAGGTTCTCTTTCTTCCTTTCTTGCCCTAATTTTTTCTAGTTCTTCAACTTCTGCCCTTCTTTCATTTAAAGATGTGACATTATTAATAGTCCTTCTAATATCCCTATAAGTTTTTTCCAACTCTCTTAATTCTTTAAAATCTTCTCTAAAATTTCTGACAGCTTCTTTTTTAGAAACTTTATAGAAATTACTTAGGAATGTTAATTCTTTATTATCAACCTTTAAAGAACCTAAATAATACTTAGAGACTCTTGTTCCGAAAAATTGTCTAGTTAATTTTCTAATAAATTCTTTAAACCCCATATCTTAAAATTCTTATTTATAATATAAAAACCTTTTCAAAACATTTATTTAGTAGGATAATAGGATATTAAATAAAAAGATGGCTGAACAACAACAGATTTCTCCAAATGATGAGTTAATGGATACAGTAGGAAGAATAAGATCATTAGAGGGAAAGTATAATTTACTAAGAGATAAAGTACTAATAATAAACAATAATATGATAGAAGAGTATAAAAAAAGCATAACAGAAACAAAATCATTGAATGAAGAAATAAAAGAGATAAAAAAAGATATATTCAAGATAAAAGAGTCAATGAAACATCTTCTTAATGAATTAGAACTATTCGCAAGAAAAGAGGATGTAAAATTTTTAGAAAAATATATTAACTTATGGAACCCTTTAAAGTTTACAACAGAAAATGATGTGAAAAGACTAATACAAGAAAGTCTTGAAGAACATCAAGAAACAAAAGAAAAAAAGAGTGAAATTTATGGCAGAAAAGAGTGATTATACAGAAATAAAGGCAGGAGTGGATGGAATGATAGGAGATGTTCCAAGTCCAACAGATGCTCCAGAACCTACAACTGAAGAAATGCCAGAGACACAGAATTCTGAAGAAAGCATACAGGAACAAACAACAGCACCATTAATGGATTTCAGCAACCAATCACAGAATACAGCACCACAAATGGATAGTGATAGGATACATCAGATAGTAGAAGCAATAGTAAGTGAGAAATTTGATGAGATGATGAGTGGAGTAGGAAATTTATCAGTATGGAAAGAAAAGATCAATAATGATGTAATAGCAATAAAACAGGAAATATTAAGATCAAATGAGAGATTTGATAATCTACAGAATGCAATATTAGGAAGAATAAAAGAATATGATCAAGGAATGCAGGGAGTAAGTACAGAGATGAAGGCATTAGAGAAAGTATTTGAGAAAATAGTAGAACCATTAACAACAAACATCAAAGAACTAGACAGGCTAGTAAAAGAGATGAAAACAAGTAAAAAATAATTCTTATTTAAATAAAGATTTTTCTTCCAATGATATTACAGAACTATATGTTATAGCACCTAACAATGAGATTATCAGATAAATAATATATAAATTATGTTCTATAATATACAAAGTTGCCTGAATTAGATTATTAAATATTACAATACCTAAAGCAAATGAACTTATAATAAATAATAATGTAAAATTCTTCAGTTTATTGTCCCTACAGTGATTAATATAGTCCCAATAATACCTGTCAATATTAATAATATGCTGATTATTTTAATTATTAAAAATAGTAAATGAATCCTCTTATTCCCATTAATATTTTGTGACATAATATTTATTAATAATTTCAAGTTTTTATTATTTGCGGTAAATAAAATGGAAGATTTCCGTAAATATTGAATTATTTAGGAACCACAGTTTCAGACAAGAACCTTACTGAGAATGAAGCTATAATCAAGATGAATAAAGCCCCTAATAATCTTGGATGTGTCAAAGTCTTCAAGACCTGAGATTTAACACCAGTATCAGAAGAATCACCATACGGAGATACTTGGCTTTCGAACACTGTTGATAAAGCAATAAGTATTACTATTAAAATAATAACAAATACAAGAGTTGGTCCACCAATATTATCCCAAGTCTTAGAATCCTCAATACCAAAGAACCTATACATACCAAATAACATAACTAAAATGAAGATTATGAAAACAATCCAAGGAGTAACAATAGAGACAATACCAGTAATAGTACCTGCGAAAACAGAAATTGCTGCAACACTAAAAGCTGCAATAAGATTCAAAGCCTGATTCTTGCCTGCATTACCAAACAATTCAGTTTTTTGAAGAATAGCATAAATAAAAACAAAAGTGAGAGAGAATACAAATATAGGAAGCAAAAAATTCAAAAGACTTATATCAAGAATAGTTGCCATGATTAACTATCTTTACCTCTACCAAATGCTTTCGCAAGAGTTTCCATATTACTCTCTTTATTAGGTCTCTCACCACCGCTAGTAACAATACCAACAGCTATAAAGAATATCAATAATGGAATACCAATCCTAATCAAAGCAGCCTTATCAGCCTCAGACAAGAAGAATCCTGAAGTAGCAGGAGGAGATGTAAGAGCAAAAATTATGGCTACTATAACTAAGATAATACCAATACTAAAAACAGGACCTTTAATACCCTCAAATTTCTTACCTGCAAGCATTGCAATCAGCATCAGAGTCATTAACATAACAACTAAAATCAAAGAGACTCTAGGCAAAAAAAGATTAATCAATTCAACAATACCCTGCTGAACAACTAATAACATACCAATAACAAATGATACAACAACATTGATATTTTTCTTATTCTCACCCAAGATTGCTGTCTTCTCAAGAATAGCGAAAACGATAGCGAAAACTAATAAGAAAGGAAGAACATAGTTCATAACACCAACCTGTTCAAGATAATAAAAAGTATCAGCGAAACTAAAAGTTAATTCAAATAACATTATGGCTTACCCCCGCTTGATGAGGAAGAACTGCTATTTGTAACATAAAGAACAGCACCAATAGCAACAGCCAAGAAAATCAATGATGTCACAACAGTACCTGTAAGATTATTTGCAAAATAATTCCATACAAACTCCAGCCAGGATTCATTCTCAGTTCTCATAATAGAGTTAGCGAATATTAGTATAACAACGATAAGTATAACAAAAAAGAAACCCATCTTAGCAAAGTTATAATTATCATTATGGAAGAAATCAAATTCTCCAGTCTTATAGAAACTGCCGATAAGCATCAAGAATGATATAATAATAACAATTAATAAAACAATATTAGGAAGAGCATTATTAATAGCTGAAACAATCTTATTAGTAGCAATCACTAACATAGCAACAACAAAAGCAACAGTTGTGTTCAAAGCTTTCTTAGGAACATCCTTATTATTAATCTTTTCAACACCAAGAATCATGCTTTTTTCCAATAAAGCAAAAACAATTGAGAATACTAACAAGAATGGAAGTACAACATCAAAGAGTCCAAACTCTTTAAAAAACAACACCGCTTTTTCTAATGGTGAAACCATGAATTCTAAAATATGAGAATTAATATATAAGTGTTGCGGTTAGTATCGATAGAATTAAAATAAAAATTAATAATCTTCAGCAGATAATTCTTCCTTATCAGATTCTGGAAGTTCCTCAGAAGGAAGAGCTGATCTTGAGATTATCATAATATCACCAACAGCTTTAACCATTTGATGAGGGACAGTAGCACCTTTAGCACCTGTAAGAACACGACTCAATTGAGAGTGCTTAGTTGCCCTAACACGCCAGCCATAAACCCTGTTATTCTGTATAATAACTTCTTCAACTTCTCCGTAAAAAAGTCCGTCGTCTGTATAAACCTGCATTCCAAAAACATCTGTTACTTTTCTAGTTTTAAGCATTTATTTCACCTTTTATCTGATTTCTAAATAAAAACAACATTTTTAAGTTTAAATATTTTTCTCTTTTATGATGAGAGTATTTGAAAATCTAATTATTATAGGAACATCACACATAGCGAAGCAGAGTTTATTAGAAGTAGAGAGAGTGATACGAGAAGAAAAACCAGAAGTAGTAGCACTAGAACTAGATAAGGCAAGATATTATTCTTTAGTTACAAAAGAGAAAAGAAAGGCAGGACTTAGAGAACTAAGAGTTATAGGAGTTAAAGGATTTGTATTTGCAAAATTTGGTGAGTATATTGAGAAGAAATTAGGAAAATCAGTAGGAATTAGTCCAGGAGATGAGATGCTCAAAGCAGCAGAGATAGCAACTGAAATAAAAGCAAAAATAGCATTAATAGACCAGAAAATAGAGATAACACTAAAGAATTTTTCAAAAGAGATAACGTGGAAAGAAAAATATAGATTTGCAGAAGATATAATAAAAGGAATATTCTCAAAGAAAAATAGGATGATAATAGATCTAAATAAAGTACCAGAAAAAGAATTAATAGAACAATTATTAAAAACAACAAAGAAAAGATATCCAAATTTCTATAAAGTATTAGTAACAGATAGAAATAAATATATGGCAAAGAGATTAGATGGATTAATGAAGAACTATACAAAAATAGTAGCAGTAGTAGGAGCAGGACATGAGGAAGAAATAATAGAAGAGATAAAAAGAATAAGGGATGTATAATATAAAAAATCTTAAATAGATATTATTCCTAAATATTACATATGAAATTAGAGGAGGTGTATAAGATATGGAAAAAGGACAAGCAAATACAGTAGTAAAAGTTATTTCTGTATTATACTGGATTGAAGCAGCATTCATGTTGTTATTTGGATTATTCATACTGATAATGGGAAGTGCCCTAGGAGCTTTAGGAACAGCATATCAGGGAATGGGAATGTTTGGAGGATTATTCGGAGCATTAGCAGCTTTCTTTGGATTGTTCATGTTGATAATAGGAGTCTGTGCATTAGTGACAGGATTCGGAATATGGAAACATAAATCATGGGCGAGAGTAGTTGCAACAATAGTCTCAGTAGTAGGATTATTCAGTTTCCCAATAGGAACAATAATCAACGGAGGAATATTGTACTTCCTATGGTTCAATGATGATGTAAAAAAATTATTTAATTAAATTTTTATTTTTTATTTTTTTATGTAACAGTTCGGTAAACATAGTAGATGACAAAAGTATAATTATCCTATTTCTTCAAATAGAAATTTCTCAACAGTTATAGAGTCTAGCATTTATACAGGAATATCTAGTTTATTGAAGGGTTTAATAACTTATTTTTGTCCGCGACTATAATATAAAAAATCTTAAATAGAGATTAATTCTAAATAATATATACAATTTAAAGGAGGTGTAGAAGAAATGGCAATAGATTATGTAGATTATGGAACAGCAGGATCTTATGGGCCAGGCGGTTTTATGGCTTTATTAGCTGGAATGTTATTAGTTATGCTTCTTGTTGGATTAATAGTATATGTATATACATCAATAGCATTAATGACAATAGCTAAAAGAACAAAGACAGAAAACTCCTGGTTAGCATGGATACCAATAGCGAATATTTACCTAATGACACAGATAGCAGGAGTTCCAGGATGGTGGACATTATCAATATTATTATTCATTATTCCATTCATCGGACCAATAGCATTTGCAGTAATATTCTGTTATTTATGGTGGAAAATAGCTGAAGCAAGAAAAATGCCAGGATGGTTAGGAGCATTAATGTGGATACCACTAGTAAACTTAATTATAATGGGAGTATTAGCTTGGAGCGATAAGTAAATAATTTATTTTATTTTTTTTATTAAATATAACAGTTCGGTAAACAATTAAGAAAGTTTAAATATTAATTTATTATAAGAATATCATGTTTACAAAGAAAGAGGGAATACACTTAGCAATTTCTATATTAATCCTTACATTCATATTCGGATTTGATGATGGGAGAGAAACATTTATTGCAAAATACTGGCTATTAAATCTCTTAGGAGTTTTTTTGATAGTAACATTATCAATATTATTCAGAGAGGCAATGATAAAATATAAAGCATCAAAACATGAAGCAAAATCAGAATATACAATATGGAATGTGAAAAAATTCTGGTTCAAAGGAGCTGAATCAAAAAAAGGAATGCCATTCGGAATATTATTAGCATTAATAGTAGTTATAGTATCAAAAGGAAAACTGTTCTTTACAGCAATAGGAGAACACAAACTAAACGAAAACATAGAACACAGAACTGGAAGGAGAAGAATACATTTACAAGATTATGAAAGAGCAATGATATGCCTATATTCCATATGGTCTGGAGTAATATTAGCAATAATCGGAGCAGCAACAGGAATAAAAATGCTGATAACAATAAACTTTTTTTTAATAATATTCAATTACCTGCCAATAGGAGATCTCGACGGTGCAAAGATATTTTTTGGTAATCTATTCTTATATGTCTTTAATTTAATATTCTTAATAATATTCTTTTTACTGATACAATATACAATAATATGGGCATTAATAACTGCTTTCTTAGCATCAATGATAATAAGTTTCATATGGTACAAAAAATATAATTAAAAATAGTTTATACAAGATAATTATTAAATATTTTAATCGATGGAAAAACTATGAAAAATCGACGATAACTTTATAAATAAGAGAATATATAGGAATATCGACGATAATAATCGAACTGGGAAAAGGAGGTGTAGAAGAAATGGGAACAATATTAGTAAGAAACGCTATAAAACGTAAGTC